>JAPLZY010000025.1 GCA_026394775.1 Candidatus Zambryskiibacteriota bacterium | reverse complement strand
CGGAGGATCATGAAATGTCTTGATTACAAGACTCCTGGAGAAGTACTCAAACAACATCGGAGACGAAAAAAGAAGCTGTGACGCTTCCTTCTGTGGAGAAATTAGTTTGTATTTAAATTCGAATTGAGAGTTGTGGGTGCCCTTCCTCCTAAACAACACAATAGAACAAATAAAAATGTATGTCAACTACTATTTTATACAAAAGTTCAAAAATTATTTTTGTTAATAAAACCCTTTCGGGGTTTGTCTTGCTCCGCGGGTAGGGTGATCTTTCATTACATGAACGGTACACCTGTTCTGTTTTTTGTTTCGTATTAACTCACAAAAAAACTATCACAGGTTTTCGATCCCTAGCGAAATCAGATAACATCTGATTTCTCCCGCGGAGCAGGAAAATCAAAAATCCCCTTTCGGGGATTTAAGATTTTCTACTGCTCCGCGGGTAGGGATCGAACCTACGACCAAGCGATTACATGGCTCCTTTCATTACTGAAAGCATGGACTATATCATCTCCATATCCTTTCGGACTTAGGAGTGAGGCGCTTCCTGGGCTGTTACACCGAGTACTCTCTTGCGAGATAGTCTCTACACCTTCCTTGAAATTTCTTTCAAGGCTTGGCTCGGGATTGTCCTGGTCTTTACAACCGTGGGGTTTCCCCGAATTCACCTCATTTGTCAACCAAGATTTCTCTTGGAAGCTGCAATTTTACAGTCGCTTGCTCTACCACTGAGCTACCGCGGAATGGTTTGTAAACTCTATTTGACCACTAAATCTTAGTGACCAAAATGAAGTTTGCAAACGACAGAACAGTCGCTTCTCTTACAGAGACTGTACACCTTGTCGATCTTTTGAAATTACTAAATTTACAAAAGCTCTGGCAAGGTCTTGCGAGCTGATAATATCAGCTCTCACTCCACCACAGAGTACCGCGGAATGTGGTACGGACCTATATCCGATACAGAAATACTATCAAAAATTAGGCAGATTGCAAACAAGGTTAAATGAATATTTCAAAGCTATTGGAATATTACGAATTTTTTGACAATTTAACTATAGATGTTATGGTAACAAAGGAACTAAATGAAAATAGACAAAAGAACCCAGAAAAGTATTGACGAGGCTGTGCTAGCCAGCTGGTACCGGAAACCAGAAATAGAACAAACTCATCTATGGCTTACAGTAATCCTTGCGCATCCTAAAGAAACGACTCGAGCTGATGGATTATTCCTGACAGTTGATACACGGAAGGTTCGCAATCTTTCTCAAGTCAAGCTCAATCGGATAAGCCATAATCTTATGAAAGCAATATCAAACGGACTGAAAGCTGTCTTCGGTGAAGCTACCTCAATTAATTTTGATTACTAACTTAATCACTCACCCGCAGAAGCCATCGCTTCGCGGGTGGTTTCTTTATATAAAACTTAAACAACTCTCCTTATTTTTTCCCTTTCTTTCCTAATATATACTTCTGCGAAGCGCTCATTACCTTATCCTTTCGATGAACACATCCAATCCAACAACAGGGACGCCGTTTTCCCCCTATTAACTCAGGAACAACTCTCTCGAGATGTTCCCCCCTCGTATCTTCTCTTTTGACCGACTCCACCCAACAAATCCACTCATTGCGAGCAAGCGGCGTAATGTCTTCCCAGAGCAAAAGAGCTTTTGGAGAAGAAAGAAGTGTATTTTGCAAATCCATAGGAAGCTTGTGTGCAGTACCGCCAGAAATTTCTTTTTTAAATCCTGATTCCATATATACCTATAGTAGCACAGAGACAATCGAGACACTGACTATTTTCAAGACAAAAAATTCCGTGCATTCTTGTACAAAAAGCTGTAAGTCAAAAAGCATGTATCTACCCCATTATGGTAGAATGTAGCTATGACAAAACACAGCTCCCATGGATCTCATTCTCTCTTTCCACTTGCATACGGATGGATTACTGTCTTGGTTATTGCTCTTGGTTTACTTGGCTATGGCACCTATCAATACAAAACACTCAATACACTGCTAAAAAACACTCAAGATGAACTCGCCTCTACCACCGTCACCTTACGTGGAAATATTAAAACCTTAGAAGAAAATCTTTCTTTAGCTCAAACTCAAAATACAGATTTACAAAAAGGTTTGCAAAATGAGCAAATTAAAAACAACTCTTACGCACAGCAGATTGAAATTATTTCCAGCACTGTAGGAGAGCTTTACAAGCTCAGTCAAACAGACAAAGAGCTCTTACAAAAATATTCTTCGGTGTACTTTTTAAATGAAAACTATATCCCCTCATCACTTGCTGATATAGACACAAACTACTTACAACGAAAAGAAAAAGTGGAGAAAATCCACACAGCAGTTAAACCTTATCTTGAAGCGATGGTACGAAGTGCAAACGAAGCCTCTATACCACTCACCGTTCTTTCTGCCTACCGTTCTTTTAACACCCAGGTATCTTTAAAAACTGGCTACAAAGTCCAATATGGGAGCACTGCTGCAAACAAATTTTCCGCAGATCAAGGATACTCGGAACACCAGCTCGGTAGCACGGTCGATTTTACCACCCCATCAAATGGTGAGTCATTAGGTAAGTTTGAAAAAACACCATCATACATATGGCTACTTGAAAATGCTCACCGCTATGGCTTTATACTTTCTTATCCTAAAGGCAATACATTTTACCAATTTGAACCATGGCACTGGAGATTTGTTGGCGTAGAATTAGCAACACGACTACATGTCGAAAATAAGAACTTTTATGATTTTGACCAACGAACAATCAATAAGTATCTCTCAAAGATTTTTAATTAAAACAAAAGGTTATCGCTATTTATACAATTTTTTCACCACGTATCAGACGTACCAAGATCATGATGATTCCAATCACAAGGAGAACATGAATAAACCCACCAATTGTGTAAGAAGTTATAATCCCCAAGAGCCAAAGAACAATGAGTATAATTGCGATTGTTGTTAACATATACAAAATTAATTAGTATTAAATATTAAACCACCAAAAGGGTCTGCCTTAGACAAAAGATTGAACCCTCCTTGGACACAATGCCGTTAGACTGAGCACATGATGACAAAAAAAGAAAATTACTTCACCACTTTTTGAATGGGTAAAGAAACAGTAAAAACTGTGCCTTTTTCTTTCCTTCTTTTTACACTCACTGTTCCGCCATGAATTTCTGCAATCCATTTTACGATAGCAAGTCCAAGGCCAGTACTTTGACCATCTGACTTATGCGACTTGTCTCCTTTATAAAATCTCTCAAATACATGAGGTAAATCTGCTTCTTTTATACCCACCCCATCATCACTGACTGTAAACACAGCAAATCCCTGTGAAGAATTAACTTCAATACATGTGTGGCCATTTCTGTTTCCATAGGTGATTGAATTTTTAATTAGATTTGCGAGCATTTTCTCGAGATAAAAAGTGTCCCCCACGACAGACATGCGAGGCATCTTTAAAACTGAAATAGTGATATTTTTCTTAGCACTCAACACCTTAAATCTCTGCACCACTTTTTTTACTAAACTTCCAATATCTACTTTCTCATACACAACCTTGTGTTTAGATTCTTCTTTTTTAGAAGTTATCAATGTCAGGTCGGCAAGAATATTTGAAAGGTGTTTTATTTCATGATCAATAGCACGAAAAGCACTCTGTGGCGACTTGAGGCGTTTACTCGTCTTAAGCAGAGCCAAATCCACATTACCTTTTATGATCGCAAGTGGAGTACGAAGTTCATGTGTCGCATCAGCAATCGATTCTATTTTAAGTCTTTCTTCCTCAAGCAATCTCTTAGTTTCTTTTATCAATTCAAATTTCTTTCGCTCTGTTACATCTCGTATATTGACTACTATACCTCCCATAGTTTTATCTCCAATCTTGCTACTCGATATTGATTCAAGCTGTAACACCGAACCGTCTTTGTGTTTAGAACAAAACTCTACAACATGGTTCATTCCGGGATTTCGAGAAATTTTAGCCATATAATTTAATTTTCTTTTGCAATCGAGGGTATAGGTAAATTCATTTATGTTTTTACCGATAATGTCATCAATACTGAATCCGAGTATTCTTTCTACAGACTTACTTATAAACAAGATCTTGCCTGACTTATGTATATGAGCAATTATTTCATAACTATTTTCTATCAACCCTCTAAAATGAGCTTCTTGTTTTTCTGAAAAAATACGTGCATCACGTTCACTCATAATCAACCTGCTGATTGTGATACTTTGAGCGACACTTGTCCCAATAAAAGTAGAGAGGATCTTTTTTTCTTGATGAAATACTTCTCGTTTTTTGAAACAAAAAACAATACTGCCATACACAGCTTCTTTGTATACAAGCGGGATAATAGCAAAACTTTTGACATGTTTACTTACGTAGTGAGCGTCAGGTGTGTTTTCTGTTTCAGTAATAAAATCTGGTGTAGAATTTTCTATAGCGGTATAATTTCGACCACCTTTTCGCGGAATGTTTGGAGTAAACGGAACATGAGCACTTTTATAAACTAATTTTAAATCTCTGGAAAAAGAAGAGTTGAGCCACACAAAACCAAAATCAGCCCCAAGAACCTTGAGACCTACCTCGGTAAAATTTTTAACAATCTTGATTTCGTCGGTTTCGTTTAGACTCTCAAGTGTTGTTTCATTTAATAATGTAAGTTGATTTTCAATCATAAAATTTAAAAAAATGGGCGGGAGAAGACACTGCTCCCCACCGCCACATTAGCGTGCTCTTATACTGAGTGCACTATACTTCTGGTCAAAGTACATATGCAACGGAGCACTGGTTACCGTCATTTTACGTCCTGCTCCTCGCTCTAGTGGAGCCAAGAGCTGTTTTAACGTGTAGAGCTTACTCGTTTCTTCCACTCGAGTAATGTTATAATCCCTTGTCGCAACCACTATCTGGATCATTTTCTTTTTGTCCGGATCAACTGCTTCAGAAAAAGATGATTCACCAATCCACTTCAGAACAAACATCATTGAGCGTGTAGACATACACGTCAACGTTCGACAGAAATACCAAATCTCTACCGTTTCGAGATCAAGTCCGATTGAAGTCGGGTTGGCGAGGACAGATCGTATTTCTCCTTGTACAACTCTAGGTTTGGGAAAGTGGATGTGGTGAGCTTTCAATTTTTCTAATTGAGCGCGCATGCTGGCGAACGCCATTTCACAAGCAGCGGACGAGACATCGAGCCACCAAACCTCATAGCCTGCCAAAATAGCTTCAGCAAGCCAGCATGCATCGTAATTTCGACCAAACCCAACAGCCACAATCTTTTTACCAGCTCTCATTCGGTTGAGCCGATCATTAATTGTACTCGCTCCAAAGACATTCCTCATTTGTTGTGATGAAAAATCACCGAGAGCGTTGTTTTCACGCAACACATCCTCTAGCGTCACCACCCCTTTTTTCTCATGAGGGGTGAACGCAAAAGGATCTGAAACAGTTGCACTCCACTTTCTTTCAAGTATCCCTTGGTATCGCTGACTGAGACCCAACGAGACTACTGTATTAATATTAATACTTAGTTCCATCTCCGGACCTCAATGACCAGAGTATCACACAACTACTTTTAATGAAACAAGTCAAGATGGCTTGAGAAGACCTACTCTTTCAATACAAAACCCACTCCTCGAATCGTGTGTATGAGTGGTTTATGTTTTGCTTTACCCATATCTCCATCTATCTTACTTCGAAGGTACTTTATATGCACATTTAACTCATTATTTGCTTCTACAAAGTCAGGCCCCCATGCATTGTCTATCAGTGTACGTCTGTTGATAGCTTCACCTGGGTGAGTTAGTAATGTATCTAAAAGTTTATATTCTTTAGGAGTGAGGGCCACGACTTTTCCTGCTCGGGTTACTTCGTGTTTCTTTTTATCCATTACCAAGTTTGCGATTTTTACTATATCTGAGTCTGTAGTTTTTCTGCGTCGAAGCACAGCTCTGATACGCGCAAAAAGTTCGTTCATACCAAAAGGCTTCACGAGATAATCATCGGCTCCCGTATCAAGTCCTGTCACTCGATCATCCACAGAACCTCTCGCGGTCAACATAATGATAGGCGTATGGATCTGGTGTTCTCGGAGTTCTTTGCAGACCGTAAAACCATCTTTGAGAGGAAGCATAATATCTAACAATATAAGCGAATACTTGTTTTTCATCGCCTTATCCAAACCATCTTTTCCTGTATAGGCCACATCAACAGAATACCGCTCGCTTTTAAGGACGGTTTTTAAAATATCGGAAAGTTTTTTCTCATCTTCAATAATTAAGATTATCATACTTTATTTATATCACCTGCCATGGTTATTTGCAAAAATATATATTAACTTTACATTAAGTTATACACAGGTCATAGTGCATTTTCTCTTGACTTACATACTTTATCAAAATACAATAATTAAGTTAACATTAAATTTATCTCTTATATTCTTGATCACCCGAGTGAGCCTGGAAAAATAGACCAAACTATATGACTCACAAACAAAAAAAATATCACGTACTTCTTACTGAAGCACATGATACATATGAAAAAGCATTACGTGCACATGCGTATTATAAAGTACACGACCAAAATATCAGCCAAGACTTGGTACAAAATACTTTTATGAAAACATGGCTTTACCTCGTGAAAGGAGGAAAGATAGAGGCAATGAAAGCGTTTCTCTACCATGTACTCAACCATCTTATAATCGATGAATACAGAAAACGGAAAACCGCGTCCCTCGACGCTCTTCTTGAAAAAGGTTTTGAGCCGAGCATCGACGACGAAGGCCGACTTTCCAATGTATTCGATGGAAAAAAAGCAATTATTCTCATATCAAAACTTCCTGAGAAATACAGAGAAGTGATTAAAATGCGATTTATTCTCGACTTATCCCTCGGGGAAATATCAGATATTACAAACCAACCTAAAAATACCATTGCGGTACAAATACATCGAGGTCTCTTTAAACTCAAGCTCCTGTGCGACTGTCCTCAGTCACACCTATCTTAAAAATTAATTACTAATACAACAACTATATGAACACCATGATCCATCACAACCGAAGACTAAACCAAGAATCTGACTCATCAACAAGTTTAATTATTGGGGTTATGCTTATGCTCGTTATTTTTGGTTTGTTTTTTATCTACGCCTTACCCTTACTCCGGAACAACAATGAATTTACATCGGAAAACAAAATCTTTAGCACAGACACATACCCTGTAAACGAAGAAACGGGTCCCACCCCTTCATCTACCCCTGGATCGCTTGCTTACTAGAAAGTTATGCTATACTATACGGATTAGTCATAAAAACATAAACGTATGTTACAAGGATTTAAACAATTTATTTTACGAGGCAATGTAGTGGACCTAGCTGTGGGTGTGGTAATCGGAGGTGCATTTGGCGCAGTGGTAAATTCACTTGTAGCAGATATCATGACTCCCCTCATCTCGGCAATCTTTCATGCACCTGACTTTTCAGGACTCTTTTTCACCATCAATGAAAGTAAGTTTATGTACGGCAATTTCTTCAATGCATTGATCTCATTTATCATTGTTGCCTCTTCAATATATTTCTTTGTCGTAACACCTCTCAACAAACTAATGTTGTACTCAAAAAAATCTGAAAACCCAATAGAACCGACAACAAAAAAATGTCCTGAATGTATTTCTGAAATACCAAAAGAAGCTCGTCGATGTGCACACTGCGCGACACCTGTTGATCAGCATTAAATCTATTTTAAAAATTTGGAATTAAAAATAGAGCGCTCCGATATCGGAGCGCCCTTTGTAGACACCGTTTCTGCTCTTGTTTCAAAGTCTTGCGATCTTGCAAATAGATTGAAAAATGTGTTCTGGATATCCTGAAGTATCAACAGTGTGAACACTGTAGCCCCTACGCACCACTGTCGCCAACACTGAGCCGATATGGTCGTAGTATCCCTTAAAACGAACTTTTAATTTCTCAGGGGTATCATCGGCACGATTCCGCAGAAGTGCCCGACGAACTGCAATTTCGTCCGGAAGGACAAGTACGAAAACGGTTATGTCGTATCCCATTTTTTCAAGATACGTAAGCATCGCATCAGTTTGCCCAGGAGTCCTCATGTAACCATCAAGAACAATGTCGTCTGACGGAGTTGTTTTATCTTCCAAATATTCCGTAAGGGCCCTGACAGTAATCTCATCTGGAACTAATTGTCCAGCACTTACTAATGAAGTAATTTCATCTTTAACATCTGTGGGTGCAGATTCCAAAGCTTTTGAGGCAACAAGTTGTTTGAAACCAATTTGTGTCAAAAGCGTACCCTGAACACCCTTACCGGAACCTTGTAAACCAATTAGAAAAAAGGCTCTCATTTTACAACCCTCCAAGGAACAATTTCTTCGTACCCGAAATATGATACAAGAAAACAGACCTATGTCAACATAACCACTAAAGCCAAATACAAAATATCTTTTTCGCGCCTCCACAGGCCCAAAGCATAGTCCTGTCAAGGCACCCCGCTCTTGACAGGTTTGGGCCGAGGACAGCCGAAAACCCCGCAGGGGGATTTGAGGGAAGCAAGAAAAAGATATTTTGTATTATGCTTCTTTAGACTAACTCACCAAACTCTTCCCTGTCATCGATTCAGGTATGTGAAGCCCAAACAACGTAAGCACTGTAGGAGCAATGTCTGCCAGAGTGCCCCCTCGGAGCCCTAAATTCGCATCTGTGAGCACTGCAGGCACTGGGTTTATCGTATGAGAGGTATGTTTTTCTCCCGTCTCTGGGTCGACATTTACTTCTGCATTTCCATGATCTGCCGTAAAAAACACCACTCCTCCTGCTTTCTGCATCGCCTCCACTACTCGAGTAAATTGAGTGTCCACTTCTTCCACCGCTTCAATAATCGCAGGCACATTTGCAGTGTGTCCCACCATATCTGGATTTGCAAAGTTGATGAAAATAAAATTGGTACCCGCTTCCACCTCTTTGATAGCAGCATCCGCAATACCCTCCGCTCGCATCTTTGGAGCAAGGTCATGCGTCAGGACATCTTTGCGACTGTCGAGCATAATATGTCGCTCCCCTGTATGAGGTTCATTTTTACCACCATTGAGAAAAAAAGTAGCATGTGGGAATTTTTCTGTTTCTGCAATATGAGCCTGGCTCAAACCTGCATCTGCTATTTCTTTTGCAAGCACAGTCTCAAGCGAAACAACAGGAAATGCGATCTCACACTTGAAGTCTTTGTGATATTCGGTCAATGTTGCAAACAAAATATTTTTCCCTTCAATTTCTTCCAGGATTTTTTTACTAATCTGTCTCGTGCGGTCTGCTCTGAAGTTGAAGAAAAAGATTGCATCGTTTTCTCGAAGCGGTGCAGTCTGCCCTTTTGCATCAAGAAACACCACAGGCTCAAAATGTTCATCTATATGTCCTTCTGTATACAGCTGAAGCGCCATTTCTGAAGGTTTAAGTAGAGAAGACTTCCCTTCGGCTTTAAACATTGCATTTGTTGCTTTTTCTATACGATCCCAATTGTTGTCTCGATCCATTGCATAAAAACGCCCTGACATGGTGGCAATATGCCCGATACCCACTTCTTCCAAGACCTCTTCAATTTCTTTCAAAAATGCACTCGCACTTTTCGGAGCACTGTCTCTACCGTCAGTAAAAGCATGAATTGCAATCTTTTCTACTCCATGTTTTTTTGCGGCACGAATAAATGCAATGAGGTGGTCCTGGTGACCATGTACTCCACCTGTACCCACAATACCTTTTATATGAAGCACCGAGTTGTTTTCTTTTACATGAGAAAAAAGTTTGAGAAATGTTGGGTTTTGTTCAAACTCTCCATTTGCAATAGATTTAGCAATACGCACCAAGTCAGTATCGAGCACTTTACCTGCGCCGATAGTCGTGTGTCCTATTTCAGAGTTTCCCATCTGACCTTCAGGCAAACCCACTGCAAGTCCACTGGCTTCAAGAAGTGAATGAGGGTACATATCCCAATACTTGTTAAAATTTGGAGTTTTTGCCGAAGCAACCGCATTGTTTTTTGTATCTTCTCGATGTCCCCAACCATCTAATACTATTAAAGCAACCTGTGTGTAGTTTTTCATAGATGATTATTATAATGCAAAATCATTTCTCATGCGAGCACGTTAAATTGACTTTTTGTCAAACAGATGATATAAAGTAAAATAGGGAGGATTTATGCCAAAAGGTCAGGTAGTGCCGAAAGTTGTACGCCGAGAAATTATGACGTACATCCCAAAACATCTCACTCAAAGCGACGAGGAGATAGCGCGAGAATTCATGTGTCCACTACGGACTATACTTAACATTCGAAGAAGCATAAAGTGCTTCAGGAAAAACCCCGGGTCCCGAACAGACCCGTACAAAGTGACGAGGCGGAATCAAAAAGTAACCCAAAACAACCTCGGGGGCTATTGTATCGAAGAAGTCGCCCGGATGAATAGTCATGACAAGAGTCTGCGCAAACTGGTAGAAGAACTAAATCTGCCGATCAACCATGTCAGGCTTGGGCAGATCCTTCGCCAATGGAAAAACAAAAAAGGGTAACGCGTCGCGTTACCCTTTCTCTGTATCAAATTACTGATTTAAAGCTTTCTTCCCTGGAAACACTGCTTTCTTTCCGAGCGACTCTTCGATTCGAAGAAGCTGGTTGTACTTTGCTGTTCGCTCTGAACGACAGAGTGATCCTGTCTTGATCTGACCTGTACCGAGACCGACACAGAAATCTGCAATGGTCGTATCTTCTGTTTCTCCAGAACGATGTGATACCACAGATGTGTATCCTGCATTTCGAGCCATGGTGATCGCATCAATTGTTTCTGACACAGTTCCGATTTGGTTTAACTTGATCAAGATTGAGTTTCCTGACTTCTCATCAATACCTTTCTTCAGTCGTGTGATATTTGTAACAAACAAGTCGTCTCCCACAATCTGAATCTTTTTCCCTAGAGTTTTAGTCATGAGAGCATATCCTGCCCAGTCGTCTTCTCCGAGTCCGTCTTCAATAGAAAGAATTGGATATTTTTTTACCCAATCTGCATAGAAAGCCACCATTTCTTCTGTCGAAAGCACTTTACCCTCAGAAGCGAGGTGATACTTTCCATCTTTGTAAAATTCACTTGCAGCCGCATCAATCGCAATTCCAATATCTTTACCTGCTACATACCCTGCATTTTTAATAGCCTCAAGAATGATCTCGATTGCTGTTTCGTTTGTTGGTAGTGTCGGAGCATATCCACCTTCATCTCCTACGGTTGTTGAAAGTTTCTTTGCTTTCAAAAGTTTTTTCAATTCATGAAATACTTCTGTTCCCCACTGAAGCGCCTGGGCAAAAGACTTTGCACCGATAGGCTGGATCATAAATTCCTGAAGGTCGGTTGAGTTGGCTGCATGTGCTCCACCATTCAAAATATTCATCATCGGAAGAGGAAGACGTACTTCTTTTGTTTTTGAGATATCTTTAAAATATTTCCACAATGGCTTTCCTGTTGCTTCTGCCTGAGCTTTTGCAAATGCGAGAGATACACCCAAGATTGCATTTGCACCAAGCTTTCCTTTGTTTTCTGTGCCATCAAGAGCAATCATGGTCATATCAAGTGTTTTTTGATTCCATTCTTTACCCTTGAGCGCTTTAAGGATTGGGCCATTTACGTTTGCTACCGCTTTGAGTACTCCTTTACCGCCGTATCGTTTCTTATCGCCATCTCTAAGCTCTACCGCTTCGTGACTTCCAGTTGAAGCTCCCGATGGAACTGCTGCTCGGCCAAAAGAGCCGTCAGAGAGAGTAAGGTCGACTTCGACAGTCGGGTTTCCTCGTGAGTCAATAATTTCTCGTGCAACTATTTTTGAAATTTTAGCCATTGTATCTTTTCTAAAGTATTAATTTTAAACAACGAGGCTATTCTATCACGAGTGGTTTAAAAAAGAAAAATATTCATAACCCTTTCTTTAAACACTAGATTTGATAAGATGTAGCTACTAACAAACTTGTTTAACAAAAAATATATGAATGAATTTACCGCAAAAAAACTAGGGGAAGTGCTCGCATTTGCCGAAGTAGGGATTGAGACATTTGAAAAAGGAAGAGATGCTCTTACCTCTGTACTCGGAGCGGACATGCTTGAAAGCTTGATCGAAGAGTCTGAAATGCACGCAAGCAGTATCCGAAAGATTGCCACAGATGAAGGAACTCTCGATATTGTACAAAAAAAGCTCGATGGCACAGGTGCCAAACTCCGCGCAATGCGAGACCTTTATGTCGGAGATCAGTGGGACAACCCAACTGAGCTTTTGGAATGGTCTGGCTTTTTTGAAGGAGCAGCTACTGTGCACTGGGCTCTTGTGAAAGGTGCTGCAGAAGCAAAGGAAGATAAAGACCTTATCACTCTCGCAGAGACTGGCCTACACAGACACCACCGGATGCTCGAAAAAGCAAGTGAACTCCTTCATCTAGTTGGGAAGAAAAAAGGAACAGCTTAACTATACAAAAATCTCCCAGAGGTGACACCTCAGGGAAATTTTTTTAATTATTTTCTTCTAATTGCGCCTTAAGGTTTTCAAGCTTTGTTTCAAGATCACTTACATTACCCTCATCAACTCCGTCTACGTCTTCTCCATCTTTATACCTTTTAATCTTGTCTTCAAGTAGAGCAATCTCATTTTCAAGATTACTACCTTCAAAATTTACATCCCCTTGATCCATCCCACGCTCTGGCACTGCCATAAGTCCCGCCCCATCGGCAGACTCTTTAGGTGCCGGAGTTCCTAAAAAACTTTCAAAAATATTTCTCATATACAAATAATACCTCCACACCACACTTATATGCAAACCTTTGACAACATCCCTCAAAACATGCTTTAATTAGCTCTCTTTTTAGGAAAGTAGCCAATTAATCATTAATTCACAAGTCAGAGGATTTTTGACCAAGGTCGCGTATAAATTTTAGAAAATATTCGCATGCATACTGTACGCACGGCGAAGAATATTTTTTGAAATTTAGACGATGAAATTGGTTAAAAAGACCTGACGTAACATATATGGAAATTAGAAACATCGCGATAATCGCCCACGTGGACCACGGAAAAACGACTCTCACAGATGCGTTACTTCGTCAAAACGGCATGACCGAAGAAGGTGCAAGTATGGACTCAAACTCTATTGAAAAAGAGCGTGGTATTACTATCTACGCTAAAAACACTTCCCTTTTCTACAAAGACACAAAGATCAACATTGTGGACACACCAGGCCACTCCGACTTCGGTTCTGAAGTAGAGCGAGTGCTTCGTTCTATCGACACAGTGCTTTTAGTGGTGGACGCCCAGGAAGGTCCGATGCCACAGACACGCTTTGTACTCAAAAAGTCACTTGAACTTGGTCTCAAGCCAATTGTCGTGATCAACAAGATCGACAAACCAGCGGCTCGACCAGATGAAGTACACGAAATGGTACTTGAGCTTTTCATGGACCTCGGTGCAAATGACGAACAACTCAACTTTACGACTGTGTACGCTATTGGCCGAGAAGGTGTAGCAAAAATGAATCTTACGGATACTGCTACTAACCTCAACCCTCTACTCGATACCATTTTGAATTTGGTTCCCCCAGCTTCGACGCAAGATGAAGGCCCTGCAAAACTCCAAGTATTCAACCTTGCATACGACAACTTCCTCGGACGTATGGCGATCTGCCGAATGTACCAAGGTACACTCCAAGCAAACGCAAACGTATTTGTAAAAAAAGCAGACGGACAGACACTGACCGGAAAACTAACCAAACTCTACACTTTTGAAGGAATGGCGAAAAAAGAAGAAGCTCAAGCAACATCTGGAGACATTGTGATGATCGCTGGTATTCCTGAGATTTATATCGGAGATACTGTCTCTACCGACCCAGAAGTTACACCCCTTCCTTCGATCAACATCGACGAGCCAACTATCTCTCTTGAATTTTTGGTAAACGACTCACCGTTTGCAGGACGAGAAGGAAAATTTGTTACTTCACGACAAATCCGAGAACGACTCGAAAAAGAACTCGAAGTAAACGTGGGTCTTAAAGTAGACTTTACGGGTGACCGCATGAATGTATTTGGACGTGGTGAACTTCATATCGCAGTGCTTTTGGAAAACATGCGACGCGAAGGCTACGAGCTCCAGGTATCTCAGCCTCAGGCACTTATCAAAGATATTGACGGAGTACAGAGCGAGCCATTTGAAGAAGTAGTGATTGACGTACCAGACGAGTCTGCAAGTAGTGTGATCGCCAAACTTTCTGCACGTCGAGCAACTCTTATGAATATCAAACAAGGTGACGGAAATCAGCGTTTGATTTTCGAAGCACCGACACGTGGACTTCTTGGATACCGTGGACAGTTCGTTATCGATACAAAAGGTCTCGGCATTCTTTCTTCTCGATTTATCAACTTCCAGGCATACGTAGGAGAAATCCAGAAAACTCACCTCGGCGCAATGGTTTCAATGACTAAAGGAAAGTGTCTCGCTTTCTCACTCGACAACCTCCAACAGCGAGGAGTGCTCTATGTAGAACCAGGTTTTGAGGTATATGAAGGACAAGTGATCGGAAACTCTTCAAAGGGTGAAGACTTGTTTGTAAACCCAACCAAAGGAAAGCAACTCACCAACATGCGTGCATCTGGCTCTGACGGAACAGTATACCTCGCTCCTGCATACAAACTCGATATCGAACGAGCGATGGAAATCATGCAGGGTGATGAATACATTGAAATCACTCCAATTTCAACGAGACTGCGAAAGAAGCAGTATAAGGGCTAAACCCCAGACGAGACTTCGTCTCATGGGGTCGCCCGGACTTTGTACTCAAAGTCTTAGGGGGTAGAAGCTAGATATCAGAAGTTTGAAGTAAGAAGAATACAAGAGAAAGGGCGTTCCGACAAAATCGGAACGCCCTTTGGTGATTAAGCCATTTCTGACCGAATATTCATTTTACGCGGAGGCTCGGTGATCGTTTTGAGATACCCATGTACCATTAGTCGAACTTCCTGACAGGTAACCCCAAGCACATCCAGAATCTTCCAGATGACTAAATGTTCATCATTTTTACCTGTAGCGCATTGTAGACGAAAGACAACATAATCTTCGACACCGCACATTTCTGCTAAATCTCCAATGCTGAGTTTTGCAGCTAATCGCAGAGTCTTAATTAATTTACCAAGCTTACGCTTGGCCCGCTTTACAATATCCATGAAAGAGCACACCTCTCGGAGGGAATTAACTACTGATGCAATTTAATCATTTTTAAAAAATAAAGCAAGAAAAGACCCGGATACATGTAGCATCCGGGCCTTTTGTCGCAATTAGCGACGAGTACGAGAGAAAGACGACCCACGCCGACCACGCCGCTGCGTGGCGCTATCGAACCACTTGCGATGCCGGTTCGGTTTTTTCAAGCCAGGAGTCTCCTCCTGACGAAAATTAAAATGAGTTTCGTGCTGACTACGGTCAAACACGGACTCAGGAATCGCCGCTCCAAGAGCGGCCAGATGCATCGTGGTCATTTTTTCTTATTTCCTTAAAAAGGGAACAGCTATAAGCACTATTTAACCATACCCAAATAAAATTGCAAGGAAATCCCGGGTACAAGTTATGTACCCGGGACAACAAATTTCACCGATGAAGACTCTGGCAAACATTGCGAGGAGGGAGTTTACGCGTACGAACGGAAAAACAGGAATACAACTTAAACCATTTCCACTTTCGTCTCTTAGTGTGCGGAAGTGTTGCTGCCTTTATAGTAAGACCCAACACACGAAGGACCTTCATATGAGTTGGGTTTTCAATATCGACCTCGCCGTGCTCAATACTCGCAACACAGCCAACGGAGACACCGGCATGCTCCGCAAATACTCCGCGGTTCATCCTTAACCTCGATCTCTCGTCTTTAATTCTCAATCCAAGGAGCTCAGATACTTTTTTCTTTTGATCGTTCATTAAAAAAAACGACCTCCTTTCTGCTAATATTGAATCATTACTAATGTAATATTACAACAAGCATTAATTACATTACACAATCCCCCACCCCCCACTCACCCACCCTCGTCCTCAATATTGAAAGCGCGCATGCAGGCACCCCGAGCATCTCTCCCAGGTCGTGAGCATACTGGCGGACATAGAAACCAGAAGAAACTGAAAGGTCTACTTCTGCAAGCACAAATTCTTGTATTTCTGACTCTTCAAGTTTTTGCTTCCACATCACAATAATTTGCTCCTGTCGAAAATCACCCTTCACTACATTGACCTGACTTTCGATCCGAGTAAGGAGCTCTACCCTACTGATCATTTTAACGGACGTTAGATCCGAAACAGAAAGCGTAACATCGTGACTTGGTACTGCCACTCGCTTACCAGCTCTCGCATGCATAAAAAGAGGTTGACCGTCGACCGGCTTTGAAGAATACTCCGGATACTTTTGACTGAACGTCCCCTTCATTTCACCCACCTTCTCCCTCAAGCGCTCTTCAAACTCCCCAATGTCAAGGACAGTCCTTGACACTTCGGTGATGAGGCCGAGGGTGTCATATGTATCAGTTCCAATACCGAACAGGATTTCTGTAGAGTAGTCTTTTTCAAGATTTAAATATTTTTCTCTTTCTTTATTCGCCTCTCCCGCAAGCACGAGCATCACACCTGCTGCCATTGGGTCCAAACGCCCCGCATATGACAAAGTCTCATCCTTGTATTCAGACACACTTTCACGAAGACGAGTCAGAGCCTCAAGTGGAGTTTCTCCTATTTTTTTGTAGATTGTAATTACAGGCATATACTCACAATACCATAAAATCACTTACTAAAAACTCAGCGAAATCATAACTTTTTTGGAGACTTCGCAAGGCGGGTAGCCGAGACTTGAGGAATTTTTCAGCAGAAAAATATCCGTGCTCCAAAAAAGTTATGTTTCGTTAAAGTTTTTAAACTTTCAATTTATTTGCTAGAATACCATCATGACTAAAATATCTACAGAAAGTTACAAAGGCGTCCGCGATTTTTATCCCGAAGACAAATTCGTCCAAAATTATATTTTTAAAAAGATCCGCCAGAGCGTCGAACTCTTTGGGTATGTTGAATACGACGCCTCTATTCTCGAATCAGCAGAGCTTTACAAAGCAAAATCTGGTGAAGAGATAGTCAATGAACAAACCTACACTTTCACAGACCGAGGTGACCGAGAAGTTACATTGCGACCAGAAATGACTCCGACTATCGCCCGCATGATCGCAGCACGTCAAAAAGAGCTGGTCTTCCCTTTGCGTTGGTACTCAGTCCCCAACCTTTTTCGATACGAAAAACCTCAACGTGGACGCCTTCGAGAACACTGGCAACTCAATGTCGACCTCTTTGGCGTTGAGTCAAATGAAGCAGATACAGAAGTCATCTCTATTGCTCACAAAATTTTGAGAGATTTTGGAGCAACCGAAGATATGTTTGTTGTCAAAATCAACAACAGAAAAATCATAGATGCACTCTATGAGCACTTTGCCCTGACCGAAGATGAACGCTACAGAACATCAAAACTGATCGACAAAAAAAACAAAGTTACACAAGAAGTATATACACAGGCACTCGGTGAGATAATAGGTGAAGATAAAGCAACCGAGCTTGAACGCATCCTTTCTTCAAACGAACGTCTCCTTGCACACCTTGGTCTAGATAATGCTGCTGCAAAAGAAATCGTGGACCTCATCGAACTCTTAAGTCAAAGGGGTGTTACCAATGTCGAATTTAGTCCCACCCTGATGCGTGGTTTCGACTACTACACCGGGATTGTATTTGAAGTGTTCGACACACACCCCGACAACAGACGCTCTCTTTTTGGTGGTGGACGCTACAACGACCTCTTGGATATTTTCGGTGCACAAAAGATACCTGCAGTTGGTTTTGGTATGGGTGATGTATCAGTGAAAGATTTTCTAGAAACACACTCACTCCTCCCTGCATACACTCACTCTGCACAAGTACATATTTGCACCCTTACCACACTCCAAAGACCGTCAGCATTTAGTCTCGCTGATACACTCCGAGCAGATGGCCTCAATGTATCGGTAGATATTTCAGGGAAGAAAGTAGGTGACCAACTCAAGCTTGCATCAAAACAGCACATCCCTTTTGTAATTATTATCGGAGAAGATGAAGTAAAATCTCAAATCTACAGTATTAAAAACTTAGATACTGGTGAAGAGCAGAAGTTAAAAGCGGAAGAAATCATACAGTTACTCTCGAAGTCTCATGCGTAAGATTGTTTTCGATATTGAAACCAGGAATATTTTTAGTGATGTTGGATCTCAAAATCCAGCCGATTTGGATATTTCGCTCGTGGGAGTGTACGACTACGAAACAGGTCTCTACACTTCATACGTCCAAGAAGAGTTTGAGCTCATGTGGCCTTTGTTTGAAAAAGCAGATCAGTTGATCACTTACAACGGAGATCATTTTGATATTCCTTTGCTTAATAAATATTTTAAAAAAGAAGGTCGTGGAGATTTGAGTACCATAAAAAGTCTCGATATTCTAAAAGAGATTCGTAATGCATACGGAAGGCGTATGAAGCTCGACCAAGTGGCCGAAGGAACTTTTGGAGTACACAAAAGTGGAAATGGACTGGAGGCGGTGGCGTGGTGGAGAACTGGTGAAATTGAAAAAATACGGAAATACTGTCTCGATGACGTGAAGATTACAAAAGACGTGTATGAGTATGCACTCAAAAACAAAAAACTAATTTTTAAAGAAGGTCCGTTTAACAAGGAAATAAAATTGGATACGAAACATTGGGAGCTTGTGGAAGAGATCAAGACTCAATCACTTTTTGGATGATTCTAAAAACAGGATTCTCATATTTGGACAATCTCATCACAAAAAATTAAAAAAATATTCTCATCATACCAGCAAGTATGCCTCCGATTCTTTTTTTAATTTTTTGTGCGACCTTGCCTCAAATCTGAAAATCCAAAATTACGTAAAATTTAATTTTCAAATATATATAGGAAATCCGCAGGGATCTCCTGCGGACTAGATTTTTCCCCACGAAACTTTTTCCGGGGTAAGGGTCTGGGGAATGATCGGAATCTCCGGCTTATTCTTCCGAGAAACAAGGAGTAACAAAGCGAGCACCCATGCAGCCGTAAGGACCCAAACAACTTTTCTTATCATAACCCATCCTTCGGTGCTTCTTGCAGGACTTTTCGTTGCGGTCCAAGTTTGCCTGGAGGTGGCATCATCTGTGTTAAATAGTACACAAAGGCTGTACCAACAATAACCCACCCCAACACCTTAATTATTCCAGGGAAATTTTTACCTTTTTTATTTTCCATTCAATTGGATCTCCTTAAACATTAAATCACATAAATATGAATAGAGCAACTGCCAGTATTATTCGATACCAAATGAAGGCGGTGAGGGTGTGGTTTTTAAGGTATTTGATGAAATAGTGGATAGCCAGAAGGCCAATGATAAAAGAGACGAGTGAGCCTAGGAAAAGTGGCCCTAAAAGCGCGTCTGGAGCCCCAAAATTGACCTCCAGAAGCTTTTTTAGCCCTGAACCGACAAGTATGGGTACTGAGAGTAAAAAGCTAAAACGAGTGGCTTCTTCACGACTGAGCCCTGCAAAGAGTCCTCCTGAAATAGTGGCTCCCGAACGTGAGATCCCGGGCACTAATGCAAGACTCTGAAAGAAACCAATAATAATTCCCTTTTTAACGGTCAGCCCTTGATTTTCCCCTATGTCGGACATAGGGGAAGTGGTTTCCCCAAGGGTACCCCTTGGGGAAGTTTCTTCTGCGTATTTTTGTGCCGCATACATTAGGGCACTACCTGCTAAAAGTGCAGCTGCTACCAAATGTATATTTCGAAACATACTATCCATCTTTGATTCAAGAAGAAGGCCAAAAACAATTGCAGGAATTGTACCAAGAACAATCGCCCACAGATATGTTTTTTCTGTATGAGAAATTGGTTTTTGTAAGACAAAACGAATACCAGAAAGCACGATCCCCCATAGGTCGCGAGAAAAATATATTAAAACAGCAAGCACTGTTGCACACTGAAGTACTGCATCAAACGTCAGTGTCCCTGCAAGTGGAAGATTGAGAAATGCTCTTGCTATCAACAAATGCCCCGAAGAAGAGACTGGTAAAAATTCAGTGAGACCTTGAACTGCTCCAAGTATAATTGCGTCTATATAGCCCATAAGATATAATCATAGCACTTATTATATAATCAATAAATTTTTACTCATGGATACACAAAATACAATTCAGAAACTCGGAGTTCCTCTCGCTATTGTCGTAGCAGGTGGACTGATCGCAGCAGCTTTATATTTCTCTGGAAGCAAAACAACTGTCCCAGCCCAACCTGCACCTGACACCGTAACAGCTTCAGGTATGCGAGAAGTAGATGACACTGACCACATTGTAGGTAGCCCAAATGCAGAGTTGGTCATTGTAGAATATTCAGACACTGAATGTCCGTTCTGTAAGCAGTTCCACTCTACTATGAGAAAAGTTATGGATACGTATGGCAAAGACGGTAAGGTGGCGTGGGTATACCGACATTTCCCTATCGACCAACTTCACTCAAAAGCTCGCAAGCAAGCCGAAGCAACAGAATGTGCACAGGAACTCGGAGGGCCTGACAAATTTTGGGCATATACAAACACTCTCTACGAAAGAACACCATCAAACAATGGTCTTGATGACAAACAACTTCCAATTATCGCCAAAGATGTCGGCCTCGATGTCGCAGCGTTTAACGAATGTCTCTCAAGTGGAAGAAAAGCAGCGATTGTAGAAGCTCACTACCAAGACGGTGTAAAAGCAGGTGCACGAGGCACACCTTACAGCATCATCATCAGCAAGAAAGATGGTTCAAAAGTTCCAATCAACGGCGCTCAGCCATATGAAAATTTGAAAGGGACGATTGATCTCCTTCTGAAATAACAATAAAAAAAACTCACACCTGGTGTGAGTTTTTTTATTTCCCCAAGACCCGACCTTGGGGTTTTTGTTTTATATTTTTTTGAATAAAAATTAGTGCGAAAAAAGCGGCACCCTAAACTTCAGGGGTACCGCTTTTGTTTTTTTTATTATAAGAACATTTTTCTGGTCGAGGGCGGTTAGCGTTGTTAGACGCGTGGCCGCCCCACCATGCTCCTCTAACGAGGAGCAACGAGTGCCGTCGCTCTCATAGCCTCGAAAGAGGCGCGGGAGAAGCGAGAGCGGCACTTAACCGGCAACCTTACGCAGGCCGCATCGCCGCAGACACCCTAAGGGCATGTGGGGAGTGCCCGAAGGCGCCGGTTACAGCGAGCCATGGACTCGCCTGATCAATATTCAGTAGGTAACCTCTCCTTGAGGAAACTTCCCTTTCGGTTGTAATGTTCTGCAGTAGCAAGACGGATGATCAATCCATTTCACTCCACCACACCTAGCCAGAAACTAGCAAATAAAAGCTGGCGTTATACGGTTTACGGAATGGTTACCGATAGGATTTAACCTAGTCGACTGGCCTGGAATCCAGGTCCCTGACTACAACAATATAGCACACCTAAAAATATTGTCAAGCACTTTTCATTAAGAAAACTATGAGTCAAAAATTTGGATCTAAATAAAGGGTTTTCAGGATAATGTTTTAAAAACAGACGACCTGAGTGAGTAAAAACAATTTTCTAAAAGCATTCGCAGACTTTTAATTCAAACAACAGCAATTTTTTCTAGCCGTGAGCACTAAGTCCTGTACTCAGGACCGACCAGAGGGAGTCTGCGGCAAGGCAGAGAAAATTGCGCTTTGTTTGATAAAAGGCGAGGACGGTTTTAGAAAATTATTTTTACCTTGTGATAAGTTTCCTGTACCCGCAATACTCACACTCCTTGTCATCACAACTTTTATCCCAAAAAGCCAAAGTTGTAATTTCTTCAGCCACTTTTTCTATTGTCTGCTCAAGCTCACTTACCTCATCTGTGGTGACCACAAATTCTTCTTTCACATATTTCCCACTATCATTTGGTTCCAGAAATTCAATAATACCTTTATCCATTTCTGTTTGGTTGTGAAGTCCAAGTATAAGCGAATAGAACACAAGCTGGCGTTTAATATCCGCGTTCCCTTCTTTCGTCTTCCCTTCTATTACATTTCTACTTTTTGGTTTGCCGGTTTTATAGTCAGTCACCCACACATGCCCGTCATTTACAAACTCCACCTTATCAAGCTTACCGGCAAGTTCAATACCAGAAGCCGTACTCACATGAGGGATTGAATATTCAGTCACAATAGGTACGCTCGGCTCTTCTATCTGGTCAAACCAGCCCGAAAGCGCTTCTTTTCCACGTACAAGAGCTTCTTCATATTCATGTTCACGCAAAATCCCAACTGCCGTCAAATGTCGGGTATATGAATCAAGCAAAAACTTTTTATCCATCCCCCTTTCTTTAAACGCTTTAAACATTTCTTCTACCGCATGATGCATCGCGGTCCCGTAGATCTGATGTCGTGCAGGAGTAGAGGGAATACGCAAAAGATTTCTATAAAAATATTTCCATGGGCATGAGAGATAGTTGTTGAGTGCGGTAACAGAAAGCGGATGTGCGTAAAAAAGTTCTTTCACAAAATCCGCATCGAGCACTGTGGCTGTATTTTTTTGCACTTCTCGATACGCATGTGCTGGATTGTTTTTCAATGTTTCTTCAAATGAAGATACATCAAGCGTTGTGACTCTGTCAGGACGAAGCTCAAGTATAAAAGGTGAAGGTAAGAGGTCACGGCCAGAGAGGTCCGTTTGTGCATGTGAAATAGAGACAGATTTTTTAGCACGAGTGAGTGCTACATAAAAAAGTCGACGCTCATCTTCAGTACTGAGCACTTCTTCATCTTCTTCTGTATCAGAAAGACGATACACTGCATCTAAAAGTGGCAAATGGTCTCTGTCGCTTTTTGGACCAAAGGCATGTTCTGTCGCGTGTATTATGTAGACATGTTCAAACTCAAGTCCTTTTGACTTGTGCACCGTCATAAAACGCACGAGCCCTGTTCTCTGCTGTTTTGGTCGTTTGATAAAAAGCTTATGTTCTTTGATCGTCTCTATGTACTGCATAAAGTCAGCAAAAGAAACGCCCGGTCGGTTTGCCGACATTCGTTTTGCTTCTTCAAACAAGCGTTCAATACCTAAAAACGCACTCGCATCTTTGCTTGCAATCAGAGACTGTAGCAGACCTGACTCACGCAAGACTTTTTCAAGAAACTGAAGAAGGTGTTCCTGTCGACTTTCCTTTACCCATTTTTCCATCTGCTCGTAGAGGAGAGTCACCTTCGGGTCTTCAGATTTTTTCAACACATCGTACAGTGGAGTTCTCGTTGCACTTGCTTCTTTTATCAGTCGGTAGGCTTTGATAGGCTCGACTCCCCACTCTTCCATATGAAGTACAAGAGAGAGGCAGGCATCATCACCATAGTTGTGAAGGCAGTCAAAGATAGCGAGAATTTTTTTGACATACACATCTCCAAACAAATCCTCATCAGATTCAATAGTATGAGGAATCCCGTCTTGAGAGAGTGCGTGGCTGATCCCAAATGCATCTTTGTTAGAGCGATACAGCACCGCAATCTCATGCCCTGGAGTGCCTGCATCGATATGTTTTTTAATTTCCTGACTCACATACGCAAGCTCGTATTCACTCCGAGCAAACTGTGCGTACAGGATATGTGCGGTATCCACAGGACCTCCCGCAACAAGCGGAGTACTCGAAGACATGAGAGAGTGAGCACCATCGAGAATAGTTTGCCCTGAGCGATAGTTTTGTGAAAGCTCAATAGTGATTGCGTTTTTGTAGAGTGTCTTGAAGTGAAGGAAGTTTCCAATCGATGCACCTTGAAAGCGAAAGATAGCCTGCTTGGTATCTCCTACAATAAAAATATTTGGGCTCTGATGGAAATCACAGAGGATTTCAAGAATCGCATTTTGAGCATTGTTGGTATCCTGATGTTCGTCCACCAGTATATACTGATGATTTTCCTGAAGCTGGAGTTTGAGATCCGGCACTTCCCGGAGGGCTCGGAGCACTTCCATAATCATGTCACTCCAGTCGTAGAGTCTTTTGGTATGCACTGCTTCCTGGTATGCGGTGTAAATATCTGAGAGCTCTTTATTTTTTTGTATTTTACGTTCGAGCTTTTTAAACTCACTTTTCATTTTTCCTTTGTGAGCACCTTTTTCATGTATCAAATCCTCTCGAGCACCAAATTTCTTTTCTTCATCAATTACTAGTTTCGCAAAATCAGTCGCCGAAAGACCTTCTCGTTTGAGCTCACTGATTTTACTTACAATATCACGGACATAGTGGAACTGCTCGCCCCACGGACGAAGCACAGAAAGCGGGAGTGTAAGAATAAGCTCTTCAATGAGAGCCACACTTTCTACTTCAGTAATAGTGCCAGAGCCGATAATGTTTGGGAAAAATTCAGGGTATGTCTGGATAACACTATTACAAAAAGAGTGAAATGTTTGGATCACTACACGATATGCTGGAGAGCCGATAAGCGAAGCCAGGCGCTTTCGCATATTGGCAGCTCCCGCTTCAGTAAAGGTCAATGCCAAAATATTTTCAGGTGCAGTCTGAGTATCCTGCAAGATACGTGCAATGCGCAAAGTCAAAATCTCAGTCTTCCCCGTCCCCGGCCCCGCCACCACCAACACCGGCCCTTCAATGGTATCCACTGCCTTTTTCTGCTCAGCGTTGAGTTTTTTATAACGTTCTTCAAATTTCATAGGTTAAGAATAGCATTTTAGTCATATTCGAATTACTTGACATATATGATATAAATGTGTATAGTATATACAGAAATCCATAACCCACCACAGATCTCAAAAGGACTGGAGGATGCGGAGTATAGGATACGGAGTGTGTTATGCCAATTCAGTTAGAAATTTTCATTAAGATAACCCTGCTCGCCACTGCCTTAGTGGCCAGCAATACCTTCTACAATAGGGTATATAAGCCCTACGTGCGCAAGAAAGCAATTCAGCGGCTATTGAAAATTTTCGTTGAACCGGTATTCCGGGGCAACAGTCAGTCGAATGTGCTAGCTCTCTGCAGTAACAGAGCTTTTACCATAGGACTAGCTAACAGGATGTCGCTAATCCAAGTTGGCACTCCTGAATCTGCACAAGAGGTAAAAATCTGGATAGCGGATACATACACTTTCTTTCTTCAAGAAGATCAACGAAGAGTGATGCACACGGGAACGAAGAGAGAACTGGAGATCATCCTGGCCCGCGTTGTATTAAAATACACCGGACAACCTATTCAGTACTGGAAGGCACGAGGATGCGACGTGAGGCTCCTTGAAGATATCATTATGAAGAAAGATCGACGGCTGTTTGTCCCGTTCGCCGGCGACACTCCTTACCTCGAAAAGCAATTAAGGGTCTACAACAAGAGACTAACAGTTGAAGACCTGTACGAAGAATTCGTGCTCTAACGAGCCAAAAGCCCTGCTGGCATTTCCGGCGGGGCTCTTTCGTATCTAAAATCTAATTCCAATAATCACACTCTGAGGATTTTTCGCCAAGGTCGTTTATAAAATTTAAAAAGGATCGGAGGCGTACTTACTGGTACGGTGAGAACCTTTTTATAATTTTAGAAGATGAGATTGGTGAAAAAGACCAGAGCATCAATTAGTAGTAGTTCCTTAACCGATTAATTTTGTCATGCTGACGAATCTTTTCATGCGCCTTCGCTTCAATCTGTCGAATACGTTCACGAGTCACTCCAAACTCCTTCCCTACTTCTTCGAGTGTATGTGTGACACCATCTATAAGACCATGACGCATTTCCAAAATTCGTCTTTCTTTTTCTGGAAGGTCATCCAATATCTCTCTCACCTGGTCTCCAATAATACGTCGTGAAGACTCTTGGTCTGGAGAAAGGATCTTGTCATCAGCCAAAAAGTCTCCGAGCTTACTTTTACCATCATCTTCTTCACCAATCGGTGCTTCGAGAGAGACAGTACTCTGGTCAATCTTTTCAATTGTATAAATCTTATCAACATCGAGATTCATTTCTGTTGCAATCTCTTCTGGAAGTGGGTCTCGCCCAAGGTCTTGTGAGAGTCTGCGAACCACTTGCTTGTACTTGGCGATAGTTTCCACCATGTGCACGGGCACACGGATTGTTCGAGACTGGTCTGCAAGTGCACGAGTGATAGCTTGTCTGATCCACCATGTTGCATAAGTTGAAAACTTGTAGCCCTTAGTCCAATCAAATTTATCTACCGCTTTAAAGAGACCGAGGTTTCCTTCTTGGATAAGGTCCAAGAGCGTGAGGTCAGCCGAACGTCCAACGTATTTTTTTGCAATCGAAACCACGAGACGCAAGTTGGCTCTAGCCAAAAGATTTTTAGCTTCAATATCCCCCGCTTCGATACGTCGAGCGAGTTCTTTTTCCATAGAACCTGAAATAAGTGGGTACTGTCCGATTTCTTTCAAGTACATCTGGATCGAATCATACGATGCATCTGACTTTCCGTTGTATCCGTATTTTTTACCCATCAAGTCAGGGTCTTCGGCTGGGTTCTGCAAAAGTCCTCCTCCTTCCAATACATCGATACCTGCAGACTGAAGTCTGTCATAGAGGTCTTCAAGGAAGATAATATCATCTTCGATTGTTGGGAATTCTTTCAAAATAAAATCATAGGTCACAAAACCGCGTTCTTTTCCTTTACCTAAAAGACGCTGGACCGCCTGCTCCATCTTGTCCGCCTTGTTTACTTTTTTACCTGAATCATCTTTGAAAGACCGCAATGCTGCAATAGGTTTTGCTTTTTTCTTTGTCTTACTTTTCGGCAACATAACTCGAGACGACTTTTTAACAGTTTTTGAAACTGCTTTTTTGGCCACCTTTTTTATTGGTGCTTTTTTGATTGGTTTGTTTGTAGTTTTATTTTTTTTCATGTGGATGTTTTAGTTCGTTGATTTTACGTGAAAGCCTTTGGCATTCTGCGAGCAAAAGCTGTGCTTTATCTTTATCGTGTATACTTTCTGCGCTATGCAATTCTGCCATTGTGCGAATGAGCTTTCCTTTCAGATCTTCTTCAAGAAGCGAAGTGAGAAGCTCTGTCACATCAGTCGAAAGTGAATCATGATTATTATAATAGCTTTCGGTCTCAAAGAGCAATGCTTCCTTGTTGTCACTTTCTACTTTCTCTATAACAGTAGACGTATCAACTCCTAAAATATCACAGAGTTGTTTTTCTATATCCTCTGCACGAAGCTTTGGGTCTTTTGAATTTTTCTGCCAGAGCATAATACCGATAATCTTGCGTGCGATCACGAGACGCCGGTCAGTCTGACCTTGTACCTTCCGCGGAGCATCGTGTTTTATTACACCCGACTGTGCAAGAGAAACTTGTCGCAAGTCACCCCACAAAGCTTCTTCTTTAATCCTCGTTTTAGCCGATATCTCAGCAATAAAGTGAGATTGCTCAGATGAGCTTTTGACATATGCCACAAAAGGCAACACATCAGAAACCACTTTCCGAGAAATGATCTGATGATCATCTGTCGACTTTAAGACCGTAGCGAGCACAAACAAAATAATATGTTGCGCCTGCTTTATCGAAGCTGTAAGAACTTCAGGTGAATCTTTAGCAAGATCTGCTGGGTCAAGACCGTCTGGCATTGTCGCCACTTTTACCTCCATACCAAGTGAAAGTGCAATCTTTGATGCACGATAGACTGCCGCAATACCTGCAGAGTCTCCATCGAAAGCAATGATGATGCGGTTTGAAAGTCTAGAAAGTCGCGTAAGGTGTGCTTCTCCCAGTGCAGTACCTGAAGATGCTACTGTGTTTGTAAACCCAGCCTGATGCAACATAACAAGGTCCATCTGTCCTTCAACAAGGATCGTATAGTCCCTCTCTCGAATAGCAAGCTTAGCTTTATGCAGACCATAGAGCACTTCTGATTTGTTAAAAAGCTCTGTTTCCGGAGAGTTTAGATATTTTGGCGACTTGCCGTCGTCCACTACAATACGACCCGAAAAACCAACCACTCTCCCCGATGAATCAGAGATAGGAAACATGATACGCCCCCTGAAGGTATCGTAAAATGTTTCTGTGCCAGTGCCCGCACCCGCTATCCCTGCCGTATCTTTCTTTTTTATCACACCCACCTTCTGCATTGTTTCTACTGTGATTTGTTTTGACAACATAAACTCATAGAGCCCTCTCCATTCTGGATATGCATACCCAAGTCTCCACGAAGTGGCTGTTTCTTTGAGCAGACCTCGATGCAACAAATAGTCAAAGGGCATCTTTTCATTTCCCAAATTTTTCTCGAAATAAAACGTAGCAACTTCAAGAGCATGATAGAGCTCGTCTTTTTCTGTTTTTGACTGAGGATTTATAGATTCCAGTGTCACCCCCGTACGTTCAGCCAAGACCTTAAGCGCACCGACAAAATCAAGACCTTCGAACTCTTGAACAAAAGTGAAGATATCCCCTTTGGCGTGACATCCAAAACAATAGTACGAATCTCGGTCAGGAGATACGAAAAAAGAAGGGGTCTTTTCGTTATGGAACGGACAACGTCCCTTAAAATTCCCCCCCGTTTTTTCAAGTTTAATATACGTCCCTACGAGAGAAACAATGTCGAGTCGAGCCTTTATTTGATCAACAGATGAACTCATGGGATAAATTTCAAATTTAAAATTTTAAGTTTCAAAACAGTTTCTAACAATTTCCAATGAGTTAATAATTCATCTTTAAAACGAATACTCTTTGTAACCTGCCTGAAAATACAATATCTTTGAAATCTCAAATTCCTTTTAAATTTGAAATTAAAAATTTGAAATTAACACCCCTTACTCTCCCTGGACTCCTTACAGGAGCAGTACACCTTGTCAGTCTTTTGAGTACAAAAGCCTAGGCAAGGTCTTGCACTTGGGTCCCTACCCAAGCTCACCTCTTTCTGCATCTCGTACCTCACGCACATCTTTGATCATCTGTGCTTTTCTACTTCCTTTAAATCCAGTACCTGCAGGGATCAATTTTCCAATAATCACATTTTCCATAAGACCAGCGAGCTTGTCTGTCGTACCTTTAATAGAGCTTGTGATCAAGATACGTGTTGTGTGTTGGAACGAAGCTGCCGCAAGGAAACTCTTTCGTGAAAGTGACACATCTGAAATACCCATAACCACTGAGTCAGCTTTTGCTTCTGTAGTTCCGTCTGCGCGCATTCGTGTATTTTCTTCAGAGAGGAATGCATTGTCCACCAAGTCACCTCGAGTAAAGAGCGTATCTCCTGCATCCTTGATTCGTTTTCGTGCAAACATTTGTCGCACGATCAATTCAATGTGTTTTCGAGATACCGCTGCACCTTGAAGGTCGTATGGTTTGTTGATTTCAGAAATAATATAGTTTACGGTCTTGTCTTTTCCTGCGTATCGGAAGAGCTCATCAATATCAGCAGAACCGTCAGTAATAATATCTCCTTTTTCTACTCGATCTCCCACCTTTACCAAGATCATTCGGTTGAGACTTACATTGTATTCAACATCTCCCTTAATCTTTGTTTTGTATTCAAGATCAGGAATAATAGTGACAAGTTTTTCTTTGTTTGAAATCTTGATATCAGAAACCGTACCTGCGATAGTCGAAACAATCGCTGGGTTTTTAGGTTTTCGTTTTTCAAAGATTTCTTCAACACGAGGCAAACCTGAGGTAATATCTCCTCCCACTGACGCAGTACCTCCAGAGTGGAATGTACGCATAGTAAGCTGTGTTCCTGGCTCTCCGATCGCTTGTCCTGCCACTGTTCCCACTGCTTCACCAATCTCAATCACTTTGTTTTTACCTAGGTCTGTTCCGTAACATTTTACACACACACCATCGAGTGTCTTACAAGAGAGCGGTGACCGTACAGTTACATTTTTAATACCGAGAGTTTCGAGACTCTGCGCATCTTTCTTTGAAAGAAGGTGGTCTTTAGCAAAGATTACTTTACCATCTGTTCCAACAACATCTTTTGCAACAAAACGTCCTTTAATATGTTTTGCCAAAGAAAGATCAATAGCACCTGACTCTTCACCCATCACAATACCCTCTGTGGTTCCACAATCTTCTTCAGTAACCACAATATCTTGTGCCACTACGAAAAGTTTTCGAGTAAGGTATCCTGCTTTCGCTGTGTTAAGCGCTGTGTCAGTAAGACCTTTTCGTGATCCGTGAGTAGTCGTAAAGTATTCAATCGGAGTAAGACCCTCTTTCATACAAGACTTAATCGGAAATTCAATAGTCTCACCAGAAGTGTTCGTGATCAAACCTTTCATACCTGCCATCTGAGTAATGTTACCCCATGAACCTCGAGCTCCTGAGAGCACCATGTCAGATACTGGACCGTTTGCAGGCACTGATGCAGGAATAAGCTTTCCTACATCGTCTTTTGCTTTGTGCCATACTTCTGTCGCTTTTCGGAGACGCTCTTCTTTAGAGATAAGACCATCGTTAAAGTGCTCCATCATTGTGTCGATTTCCTTTTGTGCAGCTTCCACGATCGCGTTTTTACCTTCAGGAATCATCACATCGTCAATTCCCCATGTTACACCAGAATGTGTTGCGTACTTGAAACCAAACTTTTTCATCTTGTCGATGATAGCAGGTACATTTTCAATACCGTATCGTTCAATCAAATCGTCAATAAGCGCAGTGATCTTCTTTTGTACCATCTCAGTATTTACATACGGATAGTCTTTTGGAAGCACGTTGTTGAACAAAAGTTTTCCAACAGTTGTTTCAAAAATCTTTCCTTCAAACTGTGCGTACTTTGGAGTATCTGTTGGAAGCACTTTGATCTTTGCACGGAATGTAACCGCGTCAAAGTCATATGCAGTAATAGCACTGTTTGGGCTCTGGAATATCATTCCTTCTCCTTTTTCACCAGTCATTTCTTTTGTCATCCAGTACACACCAAGCACAATATCAAGCATTTTTGCTGACACTGTCGGATCTCCTGATCCTGGTTTCAAAATATTTTTATCCGCAGCCATGATCTCTCGTGCTTCAGCTTGCGCCTCATCAGAAAGTGGTACGTGGACTGCCATCTGGTCTCCGTCGAAGTCCGCGTTAAACGCAGAACATACGAGCGGGTGAAGCTGGATCGCATTTCCTTCGATCAATACAGGCTGAAAGGCCTGAATACCAAGACGGTGGAGAGTCGGTGCTCGGTTTAAGAGTACATATTTGTTTTTTGTAACTTCTTCCAAGATTGCCCACACTTCTGCAATACCGTCTTCGATCAGTTTACTTGCACCTCGAATATTGTATGCAAGCTCTCGTTTCAAAAGCTGTGAGATAACAAATGGTTTGAAGAGTTCAAGTGCCATGTGTTTTGGCAAACCACACTGGTTGATATTGAGCTCTGGTCCTACCACAATCACTGAACGTCCTGAGTAGTCAACACGTTTACCCAAAAGGTTCTGTCGGAAGATTCCACGCTTTCCTTTTAGGTTGTCAGCGATTGACTTAAGCGCTCGTCGCTGTGCGAGAGATGTTGCACCTGAAGTGCCTCCATGTCGAATAGAGTTGTCGATCAATGCATCCACCGCTTCTTGCAAGATACGCTTTTCGTTTCGCAAGATCACATCTGGTGCGTGAATCTCTTTGAGTTTCTTGAGACGGTTGTTTCGGTTGATCACTCGTCGGTAGAGGTCGTTTACGTCTGATGTTGCATATCGTCCTCCGTCTAGTGGGACCATTGGTCGGAGTGCTGGTGGGATAACAGGAATATGAGTCATGAACATCCATTCAGGTCGTACACCAGAGTTTACCATTGCGGAGATAGTACTGATGCGTTTGTTGATCTTTCCAATCTCGAGTGCAGGAGCTTTTTCTACTTCTGCATGGAGTGATACCAAGAGTTTAGAAAGGTCGAGTCGTTTGAAAATATTAAAGATCGCTTCAGCACCAATACCTGCTTCAAACATAGTGCCGTATTTCATACCAAAGTTGTGGTATTCCACTTCGTCGAGCACTTTACCTTCGTTGATACTTTCAATATCACGCTTTGTCGTCAAATACATTTCTTTGACAGCCTCTTTTGTTTTCTCGTCTTGAAGAGACTTTACTTTAGACTTGTATTCAGAATCCAAATCTTTGAGGTATCGCTGTCGTTCTTCTTCGGTTACTGATGTGACAATATATCCTGCAAAGTAGATTACTTTTTCGATATCCATAGTAGGGATACCCAAAATCATTGCAATACGTGAAGGCATTGATTTGAGAAACCAAATATGTGAGACCGGTGTCGCAAGCTCGATATGTCCCATTCGCTCTCGACGTACAATAGAGCGAGTGATTTCCACTCCACATTTTTCACAGACAATTCCCTTGTATCTGATACCACGGTATTTACCACAGTAACACTCGTAGTCTTTGTCTGGTCCAAAGATCTTCTCGTCAAAGAGTCCGTTCTTTTCTGAACGCTGTGTTCGATAGTTGATTGTTTCTGGCTTTGTGATTTCACCAAATGACCACTCAAGTATTCTCTCTGGCGACGCAAGTCGTAGAGTGATCATGTCGAAGTTTGTTGAATTTGTTTTAGGTTGTGTTTTCATAGATATTTTTTGAAGTTACATCGACCAATTATTTCACTTCTTCTGGCCCCTGCTGTACATCCACATCAAGAGAGAGACCTCGAAGGTTATTGAGTAGTACGTTAAACGACGCTGGGGTGCCGAGCTGTGTGATCGGCTCACCTTTCACAATCGCATCAAATGCAGCCGATCGACCAGTAATATCGTCTGATTTAATAGTAAGGATTTCTTGTAGGGTGTGAGCTGCACCGTGTCCGAGAAGTGCCCACACTTCCATTTCTCCAAATCGCTGTCCTCCACTCTGAGCTTTTCCTCCGAGTGGTTGTTGTGTGATAAGAGAGTATGGCCCGATCGATCGCATATGGATCTTGTCCTCCACCATGTGGTGCAGCTTCAAGATGTACATATACCCAACCGCAATATCTTGTTCAAATTTTTCTCCTGTTCGTCCATCGTACAATGGAATCTTTCCATTTTTCGGGAAACCTGCTTTTACAAGCTCATCTTTAATTTCAGTATCTGTCGCACCTGCAAATGGAGGTACGATAGCCTGATAGTCGAGTGTGTGTGCAGCAAGCCCAAGGTGCAACTCAAGAATTTGTCCGAGGTTCATACGTGATGGCACACCAAGTGGTGTAAGGATCATGTCGATCGGAGTTCCATCTGCCATGTATGGCATATCTTCTTCAGGAAGGATTCGAGAAATAACACCTTTGTTTCCGTGTCGTCCCGCGAGTTTGTCTCCTACAGATACATTTCGAAGTTCTGCTACTTCAATATGGATTCGCTTGATAATACCTGAGTCAAGTTTGTCCCCTTTTTCTCGTGAGAATACCTGTACGTTGATTACGCGACCTCGTTTACCTCCTTCCATTCGTTTTGATGTATCTTTTACATCACGAGCTTTTTCACCAAAGAGAGATCTCAAAAGTCGCTCTTCTGGAGTTAGCTGTGTCTCACCTTTTGGTGTGATCTTACCTACCAAGATATCTCCTGGTCGCACTTCAGCACCAACACGTACAATACCGTCTTCTGCCAAGTTTTTGAGTTTACCTTCTCCCACGTTTGGAATATCGCATGTAGTAACTTCTGGTCCGAGCTTTGTATCTCGTACGTTGACCACAAACTCTTCAATATGAATCGATGTAAATTTAGATTTCTTTACGAGCTTTTCTGAAAGAATAATCGCGTCTTCGTAGTTTGACCCACTCCATGACATAAAGGCGATCAAAATGTTTTGACCGATTGCCATTTGTCCGTGTTCTGATGCAGATGTATCTGCAAGCACTGCTCCTTTTTTCACAACATCTCCTACATCAACAGACGGTCTCTGGTGAAATGCGGTAAATCCGTTTGTTCGTGAAAACTTCACAAGCTTGTACTCTGTTTCTTTTCCTTTTGAATTTTTTACTTTCACTTTACCTCCGTCTACATATGAGACAGTACCTTCTTCAGATGCGAGTACAAGTCGTCCTGTATCTTTAACCGCTGAAGTTTCAATACCTGTTCCCACGAGTGGTGCTTCAGCAACCACACATGGTGTTGCTTGTTTCTGCATGTTAGAACCCATGAGCGCTCGAGTTGAGTCGTCATTGTTTACAAACGGAATCATGTTTGTAGCAATAGAAAATGCTTGGTTTGTTGCCACGTCCATGTAGTCCACCTTTGTATTTTCGATTGTACTTGGCTCACCGTTGATACGTACTTCTACTACGCCATCAATAATCTTTCCGTCTTTATCATATCGTGTTGCAGCATGTGCAATAGCAAAGTTTTCTTCTTCAGAAGCGTTCAAGTGAACGATTTCTCCTGTTATTTTTCCATCTTTTACTTTTGCATATGGAGTTTCAATCATTCCAAAGTGGTTCAATCGAGCATACACTGCAAGTCGAAGAACGAGACCGATGTTTGGACCTTCTGGTGTGTGGATCGGACAGAGTCTTCCGTAGTGAGAAGGGTGCACGTCTCGCACTTCAAAACCTGCTCGTGCACGGTTGAGTCCTCCTGGACCAAGCGCTGAGAGTGTTCGGAGGTGTTCTACTTCAGCCAATGGGTTTTCCTGAAGCATAAACTGTGAGAGCTGGTTTGTCGTAAAGAATTCTTTAATACGAGCCTGGAGTGGCTTTGGGGAAATAAACTGTACAGGAAGTGTCACATCAGTATCGATAGTCGACATTCTGTTTTGGATATTTCGCTTGATCTGAGCCATACCAACACGGATCTTCTGCTGGAAGAGTTCTCCAACAAAACGTACTCGTCTTGATCCTAGGTGGTCTATATCATCTGGCTGTGCATTTGGGGTGTTGTTGAGGTGGGCAATATGAGTGACGATAGTCGCAATATCGTCAATAGAGATAGTCTTTCGATTTTTTTCTTTTTCGTCTAGTTTTTTAGAGAATCTCTGGTTAAATCGGAAACGTCCAACAGGTGAAAGGTCGTATCGCTCTTCGTTGAAGAGCGCATCCACAAATTCCTTTGCATTCTCTGCAGTTGCAAGGTCTCCATCTCGAAGTCGCTTGTGGATTTCAATATATGCATCCTCGATAGTCTTTGCAGTATCCTTTGCGATTGTCTTTATAATAGAGTTTTTAGCAAATTCATCTCCTTCGAAGAGTTTGTTGATTTCCTTGTCTGTTGGTGCTCCAAGTACACGAAGAAGTGTAGCGATAGGAAACTTTCGCTTTCGGTCGATACGTACATACATCACTCCGTCTGCATCAGATTCGATCTCTACCCATGCACCTCGTCCTGGGATTACCTTTGCTCCAAAGAGTCTTCGTCCTCGCACTTCGTTTGCAGTAAAGAATACACCGTAAGAACGTGCAAGCTGAGGCACGATAACACGCTCAATACCTGAGATAATAAAAGTTCCATGAGAAGTCATGAGCGGGAAATCCGCCATGAAAATCTCCTGCTCCTTTTCAGAACCCATAATATGGTTCTTGAGCTTCACTTTTACTTTCAATGGTGCGTCATACGAAAGTTTGTTTTCCTTTGCATGATATTCATCATACTTAGGTAGCGCCAATTCAAAGCCTGTAAAATCAAGCTGAAATTTCTTTTCAGAGTAGTCTTTAATAGAAGAAAATTCTTTAAACACTTCCTTAAGACCTTCTTCTACCAACCACTTAAAAGAGTCGAGTTGTGGCTCGACAAAGTTTGGTGTCTCAATAAGCGGTTTTTTGAACCGTCCGAAAAACTTTTGAGGTCGAGGACCTTTTCTCACGTGCGTTTGTGTATGTTGCGACATATGTGTACAGAATGTTCAGTTTATTAAAACAACACACATAAATCGTTGGTACGATTTTGTTATGCTCGTTAATCAAGAGAATACTACACGTCTGACAGCTGCCTTCTCGCAAACTCCTTGTCGAGTACGACTGCGTCAAACAGTGCTTCAGGCTACGCTGTCTTCCCTTGGATTACCAAGGGAACCGTGTGTATTCTCTAATTAACTGTGCAATGTTGTTTTAAAAACAAACATTCTTAAGTTGTGAAAACCTAATAATAGCTGACAAAACTTACCCTCACATTATTAAAAATTACAAAATGGCAAAAACGAGCCTTCCCCAAGGTTCGTTCTTGCTAAATCATTAAACTGTTATTTGCTAGTGTGCAAAATAGTAAAGAGACTTTGTTTTGTAATGCCCCTTCGCGACATGGCCATAACTCAATCATCGCTTTTGCCGAAGTTGAGACTAGTATACGTCACCTCCCTGCCTCGTGTCAAATTCAAATACAGGCCCAAAAGTCAAGAAAAGCTGTGTATATCTTTTTTTGTTATAAAATGGCTCAACCACAATCCCCTACACCAAAAAAACTGCTTATTTTAACCCCCAGTCGTCAAGCGGGTTATCCACAGATCCACAGGATCAAAATCTTTTACTCACCACAACTTTTCCCGGGCAACCTATCTAGCCCTGTTGGGCTAGCGAACCTCCTTACAGGAGCTGTACACCTTGTCAGTCCTTTGAGTACAAAAGCCTGGGCAAGGTCTTGCGAAGACGTAACACGTCTTCTCACTCGCCATTCACTGTGCAAGGCCCTGGAAAAGTTATGCTGAGACAAGATTTTGTAAAAGAAAACCGCCCTCCAACGGATTTCGTTGTTGACGGTAATTCGGTCACTTCTTTCTTTTGACGCAGACAGTGTAACTGTTGACTGGTTGACCGCCGTGTCTTTGCTGAACACAGGTTATGACCTTCCAACTAACACCTATCTCCATTTTCAATGTCATTGTTAACCCAATGTTGGGTGGTTCAGGACTGTTATAATTAAACAACCCGACCCGCTTTCCATGGATAGAGCCTTCAAAGATATCAAGCATCATAAAGCTTCTCCTCTAAAAGAACATCTGAGATTTTACTCCCATCAAAATATTCTTCTAAAAAATACTTTGATAGAAGGGCGAACGACTTGGTTCGCCCAAATATAGAATTACTCGGAGAGCGGATTCTTCAGCCGAGAGCTAAAAATCTCTCCCAACTTCGGATCGGCTGCGGACAAAGCTTCCTTGAGCTCGTTGGAGGACTTGTTGCCCATTCCGCACCTTCTAAATTCATCCTCACTTTTACTGAACAGATCGCCGATAATCTGAACGCCAGCATTCTTGAGAAAGTTGTACGTCCTGACACTGAGCTCCAATTCCTCGACGTTCCTACTGGCGATTTCGAACGAAATCCCCTCACCTGCGATCTGCCATGCCAACATCTTCTTGTTTTCCCTCCAGTCTTAAATAATCTGCTCGATTGAGGCAGATCGACCCCGACTAGCGAAAGGGAGAAGCTGAGGAGCATTCTTCCAACTTCGTAGCTGTCTCTCAAGACGACCGAGATTCTGGTACAACAGCTCCTTGTCGACTCCCAACTTTTCTGCCAAGAGTCTCTTTGGAACGTGCTTGTCGCCAATCCCATTCATCAGGCGGAAGGCCTGCCACGTCACTTCATTTGTCGTGATCCGCGAGACTAAAATGGAGAAAGTCTCCTCTAGATATTCTACGCTGCCATCGGGCCACCTGGGCGTCATGTTCTTATCGATGAAGCTACCATTCAGCCACATCCGCGTGTGATTATGAAGACTCTCCCGCAAGCCCTTGAAGGTTTGAGGGATCTCGTCCTGCTTGATTTCGGAAAAGCTCTGCGGAAGCTTCCATTCCTGTCCGAAGACCGTACAGAGCATCCGGCGATAGTGGAACTCCTCGGGCTTCCAAGGACGAGTTATGATCTCAAAGCAGAGATCGAGAGATTTGCACCACCACTTTGTGATGGTGAGAAAAATCGTTTCGCGCATCAGGTTACTCCTCTTGTTCTATATTTGACGTATTTACAGCCTCTCGCCAGAGGTACTCAAAGGACTACGACAAAACTATACCACACTATACACATATTCGTCAATTAGTGAATTAAAGTCCAGAAACAAGCTTAAAATGCTTTTCACTCACAGGCATTATTGAAAGTCTATTTCCTTGCTGAGCAACGAGCATGTCAGAGAGTTTAGGATTGATTTTTATCTGCGGCAAAGTTACAGGCTCTTTGAGTGTACTGACATACTGCATATCAACTGCAGACCAGATTGGATTCTCTTTGCTCGCTTTCGGATCAAAGTGCTCGTTTTTTGAATCAAGGGCTGTAGCATCTCCATACGGACTACTTGCTACTTTGCAGATACCCGCAACTGCAGGTGGGTTTGCTCCGGAATGATAAAACAAGACAAGATCTCCTTGAGACATTGTCTTGATAAAATTACGTGCTTGGTAATTTCTCACTCCTGTCCACGAAGTTTTCTTGTCTTGTTTTAGATCTGCTATCGAGTAGCAATCTGGTTCACTTTTTATCAGCCAGTAACGCATTACACTAAATAGGTCAGCACCATTCGTATTACATACATCAAAACAGCAAATGATGCGAGGCTAAATACAATTTCAAATGCTGTGTATTTTAAAGATCGATTGTCCCAGAGATATGCACTCATGATCTGAGGAAGTGTAAATCCGATCCAGATGATAGAAGAGATCAAAAGTGTCAGACGATATGGTGCTGTTGGATACGCAACGAGTGTAAATGATGCTGCGGTGAGCACATCGAGAACAAACTTAACACCGAGAGTTTTAGCCATCTCTTTCCCTGTGGTTCCCATGCCGTTTTTACCTTCTCCTTCTCGAAGCTTCATGAAGAAATTTTTGAAAACTACCGAATACCACAAATATCCAAACACAAAAAGAGCAATACCTCCGATAAGAGCTGGTCGAGTAAGACTCACAAGTACTTCTGTAATATTCATATAATGAAATTAAATTATAACTATGACTTAAGTATAGGACGAAACCCCTCGAGACGCAAAATCTCTTCTTTGGCTTTCGGTCCCCCTCTGTTGTACTCCCCAATCTTCCCATCGGTACGTATAACCCGATGACACGGTATATCTGGATTGAAATTTTTACTCATAATAGTCCCCACTGCTCGCACTGCTTTTGGATTCCCCGCCTTCGCCGCCACTTGTGTGTATGTCAAAACTTTTCCCCGAGGAATTTTTTTTACAACGTCATGAACTTTTTCGGTGAATGTTTTCATAATGCTATATTATACAAAAAATCTTGCTCAGCATAACTTTTCCAGGGCCTTGCACAGCCCTTAGAGAATAACAACGGTACTCCGTTGATTAGTCTCTTGAAGGGCGAGCAGTCCGCTAGCCCACCAGGGCTAGATAGGTTGCCATGGAAAAGTTGTGGTGAGATAAGATTTTTAAAGAAACAACCTCGCAATTCTTAGCTTCAAATATGTTGGCTTTTTCTTCAGCTTCGACAAATAATTATACACCGGAGAAAGAGTGGTAGTGTCACATGTATCAAACGCATCGATGATTGTGTCGAGCTCTTTATATGCAAACTCTTTTTTTAAATGATCAATATCAATATCTATTCCATCCTCAACCAACTCTTCAATATGTGACACTATGGTATCCTGTTTTACTCCTCGAACATCCGCCACTTCCCCTAAAGACATCCCCTCGGCAAGCATCTCTCTCGTGATCTCTCGTGCAGACTTTTTTGGCTCTTTCTTTTCTTTTTGTTCTTTTGGTGGCGCGACACGAAACAAAAATTCTTCTTGTATCTTCCCTCTTTCACCTAAAGACATATTTCTCAAATCCTCCACTGCATCAAAAGAAAGCTCTTTAAGATTTTGGTCAAATTCTAATACATCAGGATCTACTTCCAGGGACAGTGGATTAAACCCAAGTAACTTCATTCCACCCAAAGAACGCACTCGAGAGAGCGCCACATAGCCCATACCTTTTACAAAAGACTTTCGCAAATCCACCTCCATCGCATCCAAGCTCATCCCCTGGCTTTTATGTACCGTGATAGCCCATGCGAGACGCAAAGGCAACTGAGTGATCTCAGCTTTTACCTTCCCTTCTTCTTCAATACTCCACGACATTTTTGTAACAGAGATCAGTCTTCCACCAACTGTCCGCACCAAAGGCTCGCCAAAGGTGTTAAAGCCAGTAATCACTCCAAGTGTTCCGTTTACAAAACCTACTTCATAGTTGTTCTTTACAAACATCACTCGTGCACCTTCTTTAAGACGCAGTCGCTCTGGTGCAAGACACGAACGCTTCAGTCCTTCAATTAAAAAATCTTTACCTTTAGAAGACATAACAAACTCTTTGGTGTGCGTGGTCAGGGTCTCAAGATGTTCGTGGTTTATCGTATCCACATCGGCATTGTGAGTGTAGAGCTTGGTTGGAGGAACATCGACATCTGACTCTGCATGTTCTCGAGACTGCAGGAGAGCGATAGTCTCTTTGCTTACGGTGTTGGACCTGATCTGGTTTAGCACGGTGAGATAGTCGTTGTCTTTCTGTCGATGCTGTTCTGAAAGGTAGCAGATCGTAAACTGTGCAAACTTCCATACATCAGACTCATATGCAAAATCATTTTTAGAACGCCCTTCTTCAACAGAGTCTCCAAAGCGAGTAATCGGCGGAAGTTGAAAAAAGTCTCCACATAAAATAACCTGAAGACCTCCAAACGGTCGATCGTTTCTTTTAAACGTCCGGCAGATCCACTCCACCATCGTCAGTTGTCGCCCAGAGAGCATCGAGATCTCGTCGATAACCAGCACCTGGGTTTTTTCAAATCGCTTAAAAAGATACTGCTTGTCCATCATTGCTTCAAGATCGTGGTCAGAGAGACTATTTTTAATACCAAGTCCAGACCATGCATGTATCGTCATGCCGTTTATATGAGTGGATGCAATACCTGTCGATGCGGTAATAGCCACCTCCACACCCGACTGTTTTAAATATGAAATATATTGATTGAGCACAAAAGTCTTCCCACTCCCGGCAGCCCCTGTGAGAAAAACATTGTGCCCCATTTTCAAAATATCGAGTGCATCTTTTTGCGTCATAAAGACTATTGTATCATGTGGTCGAAAGATTTGTGGTTGACAGGTGGGTTATAACTTACTAGATTAAATTCAGGTACCATATGATAGTTTTTTGTAACCCAAAGTTCTTTAGTAGATTGTTTAGTCTCATTCCAAAGGAATGGGGTGAGATGCCCTGTGGAATACAAGTACCACGAGGTCCGCAGGAACTGCATGAAGCGGTCAGCTACTGTGGTACTCCCGCTAGATACTACAGGAGCATCGTCATGAGTATTTTTGGGCAAGCGTATCTTTGCGTATGCGCCGACCACGCAAACGACCTGAATCTAAAAATCAAAAAACCGAAACCAAAGGAGCCCTCATAAGGCTCCTTTAACCTATCACTTCCCCTAAGGCCACCCTAGGGGAAACTTTTTTATACTAAAATTCTTTTGTTTCTCCAATTCCAATAACTACAAATTCAATCCCCGCTTCAGGAAGATATTTTTTTGGGATACCGTGCACTGAGCCTGGAAGTGGTGTAAAGCCGTCGTGTACAGGAAATGCAACTCTTGGTTTAATCGTAAGTGCATACTCGACTGCATCTGCGATTGTGCACCATGGTCCTGATACAGGAAGTGCCAAAACATCGACTGGTCGTTCTGGATTGTAGAACGCATCACCAGGATAAAAAAGTTTACCGCCAATGAAGTATCCGGTATTTTCTACTTGTCCAAAATCTTTGTAAATCTCTTCATGCTTTTCTCCAAATCCTTCAATCACAATCCCTTTTATATCTATTTTCTCTCCATGTGACACATTGTGATATTCGATCCCTTCTGCACCTAAAATTTTCCCTACACTCGCATTTGTGACAACTTGAGCATTTGAGTTTCTAGAAAGGACATCTTTCAGCGAGTCGACATGCAAGTGGTCTGGATGTTCGTGTGTGATCAAAACCACATCCACATCAGTCGCCTCTGACTGCAGTGTCGAATATGATCCAGGATCAGTTAGAATTCTGACTCCATCTATATCTATCAACAAACAACAATGTCCATATTTTGTGATGTTCATGCATTCAATAAACAACCCTGCGGCAGAGACCGCAGGGTATTGCATGCCTCATGCCACTTGTATTTCAATGTTACCACAATGTAAGCGTCTTTTCATTGTGTTTCCCTTGGTTCTTGACGTATCTCTCTACGATAGACCAGTTACCT
>JAPLZY010000017.1 GCA_026394775.1 Candidatus Zambryskiibacteriota bacterium | reverse complement strand
TATTAGTACCGTCAGTGAGGAAGAAATGCAGGAAATACTTTCCTTTCTCAATGACCGACCGAGAGAAGTGCTTGGGTTTAGAACTCCAATGAGTTATTATGTAAATATTCAATCTGTCCTACTTGAGGGGTAACTAGAGGTGACCACCTCCATTTTTAATATATAATCGAATAGGAACAATGTCAACTAGTTGAGCTAGAGTTTTAAAGGTTGATTTTTAAAGCAGTTTTGGTAGTATGTATACACGAGTAGTTTAGTTTTGGCTAAACCTGCAGCAGCAGGTCGACCGAACTTTGCTCCGCAAAGTTTTAGGGGCTCTTAGCTCATCTGGTAGGGTGAGGAGTGATGTTATCACTTCGCAAGATCGGAGGCTGACGAGCCGAGATGGGGTCGCGGAATTTTTCATCAGAAAAATATCTGTGGCCATCACTTGCAACGTAAGACTGTTTGTAAGAAAATAAAGTATATTGGGCCCTTAGCTCATCTGGTAGAGCACATCATTTGCAATGATGGGGTGGCAGGTTCGAGTCCTGTAGGGTCCACAGAAAAAAGTCCGCGAAAGCGGATTTTTTCGTGGACCCTAAGCAAAGCAGAGCTTTGCGCCAGGACTCGAACAGTTTGTCGGTTTACGAGCCCAGCAGGGCTTGTCGACAAACTGCTGATCAGGAATTTATGATGTGGCGACATCATAAATTCCGAGGTTTAATGTACTGTAGAATTTAAAGGTGTCTGACCTGACTTTTTCATTCTTATGTTACTATAATAAATATTATTATTTAAAAAAAATAATGGAAAAAGCACCAAATATAACTACTGAGGAGCAACTTCTAGAAATTGAGAGAACAATATCAGAATTATTGCAAGAGTTAGAAGATGAATTAAATAATTCAGGAGAATTACTAGAGATGATAAATAAAGATATTGCTGGTATTGAAGTATTAATTGCGATATCTGCTCAAAATGAACAAAAAGTGGAACTCGAGTCTATTCGAAATAGCATGCTTGAAACAAAGAAAAAGTTGGAAGATGGTATTGCTTCTGAAAGAGAAGATTTACATAGAAGAAAAGAGTACTTAATGCAAATGAATAGGGAGAATAAGGAAAGAAGGCTGTTACTGCTACAAAGTTTTGACGGCATCCCTCAATAAGTATTGAGATCACGTTTTTCAATAATCACAATCACAAGTTCTCAAAACAAATATAAAGAAAAAGCCCTTGATGTAGACGTATCTACTTAAGGGTCTTTTTCATAATGATATCCCTTACTATATATTAAAATATAGACGCTTGGAGTTAAAATGTTCAGCCACCGTTTTCACAAAAAATTGAAAAATCATCACTATAGTCTAATCATTGCAAAATGAGCACTCGTTAATTAACGCATTAACTCAAGCGGAATTGCAATCAATTGATCATCATTTGAACCTGCCTTTCCGCGTCCATCAGTATTGCTCGTGGTGAGGTAAAGAGTGTTATTAAAAATCCTCGCAGCTCTCAGTCGGCCATATTCTTCAACCAACAAAGCTTCGATAGCTGGATTGGTCTCTAGTCCTGTCACACGGTACAACTTTTGACCTCGAAGGCCAGTGAAATATAATGTGTCGCCGTCAGCTGTTATGCTACCTGGTGCCCAGGTATCAGATTCACCAGAGTGAAGCATTGGGCCGATTGTCCCCGTAAGCACCGTGTCACCTTGAGACTCTGGCCAACCATAGTCGCCACCAATCCGAATCAGATTAAGTTCATCGAGACCACTCCTCACACCTGAGCGACCATGCTCCGTTTGCCAGAGACGACCTTGTGTATCCCAAGCCAAGCCCTGAGCATTGCGATGACCAAATGAATAAATTATATTACCAAAAAGATTGCGAGGCGCTGGAGAACCATCATCAGTCATACGAAGTGTCTTACCGGCCAAAGAACTCGTGTCGCGAGCGAGTGCGGGTGTACCAGCGTCGCCTGTGGTGACATAGAGGTATCCATCTGGTCCAAAAGAAATTGCTCCGCCGTCGTGGTAGGTGGCACCAGGGATGTTATCTAATATAACCTTTGCGTCACTGAGAGTATGCTTTGCTATAGAATATGAAAAGCGAACAATCTGATTGATCCGACGACCTTCTGACATAGTTGTGCGATAGAGATAAATAAAATTGTTAGTCTCAAAGTTTGGGTGAAGCGCGATACCCATAAGCCCTCCTTCTCCAGCAGTTGATACGTCCGGCACTGTAGTTCGCCCAATCACTCCTCTCTCGTGACTAACAAGTACCAAATCTCCCGGTCGCTCGGTTGCGAGTAGATTGCCGTCGGGAAGTATTGCGATGTCCCACGGAACCTGCAGATTGCCAGCCAAGATTTTAATCTCCGCTCGGTCAGGGAGTATGACGACGGGGATGGTAGACGAGGTTGGTTTGAACACTGCACGATACATATAAGGCGCACTCACGGAGCCAAGTATGAGTAAGATTACTACAAGGATGATGATTTTTTTCATAGCGCAATAATATGGACTACACAATTTAAACCCTCTTCATCGCCCGCACAAGCACATGATCCAAAAAGTGTGAAAGTGAACTACCGACTTGTTCGAGTCCGTAGGTAAATGCAGACCCTAGTGCAAGACTTGGCTGACTGTTGACTTCAAGTAAGTACACTCCGCGCTTTGGATGAACTATCATATCAGCTCTTGAATAGTGTGAAAGACCAAGAGCTTTGTGAGCCAAAAGTGCAGTGCGTTTTGCTTCTGCTTTTTCAAGAGGTGTGAGACTCTGGTGACTAAACTCTGCTTCGTTGTTTATTTTATGATCAAATGTATGCACCAAATCCCCGAGAGGTTTTTTCACTTCAAACACAGGGAGTGAATACAAACTCTCGTCTCTATATCCTGCTATCACCCCACAGGTCGCTTCCCTGCCAGAAATATATTCTTCTACCACCACCTTTTCTCCATATGCAAACGCTTCTTCAAGTGCGTCTACGAGCTCAGGAATGGTCGTCACAAGCTTTACTCCAAGAGATGAACCTCCACTGACTGGCTTTACGATAGCGGGGTGTGGCAGTGTCGTAAATATTTCTCTCACCCGAGCATTTGTCATGTCGTCTTTATGAAGAGTTTCAAAGTGTGGTGTTCGGATACCGTATTTTGCAAAAATATTTTTAGCCAATGATTTGTTCATACCGAGTGCTGAAGGTAACACCGGAGAGCCTGTATGTGGCATGCCGTGCATTTCGAGTATATGATGCACTTTACCGTCTTCTCCAAAGTGTCCGTGAAGTGCATTAAACACTACATCTGCATGTGCCAATATTTTTTCAGGAGATTTAGGAAGTCCGTGAATGTGCCAGACTCCTGCTTTATCGATTAACACATCTAGTCCCACATACCCTTCTGGTAAATGTTTGAGCACTTCACCTCCTGTTCGCAACGATACGTCGTATTCGTGCGAAGGTCCTCCGCGAAGCACTGCTACTCTTTTCGGTGATGAGATATTCATGAAAGTATTATATCATGCGACATGAGCCGTCTGTATACTTCACCCTTTCATTTTTTTGTTTCGAAGTATTTAATTTTTTTATAAATGAAATCCCGCACAAGTGTGCGGGATTGAGAAAACTTTTTAATGAGGAAATGAGGGGCTTTTACTAAGGAGCATTTTGGTGGGCAAATTGGGGGTGCCTGGCAGGAAAAGTTTTCTCTAAAAAAGTACTATTTATGAACTTCGTTCAGTTCACTGTGATAAAGTATAGCATGGTATATAAAAACTGTCAAGTACCCCTCATCCCCTTACTTCGGAGCTCTTTATGAAAGCCAATCGCATAGCGATGTGCTTCGGCATTTGAAAGTAATATTTCTTTCTCATATACCAAATACGCCCGGTCCCCCAGGATCTCTTTTGGTTTGTGTCGCTCGTCTTTTACGACAGATACGACCGGTATCCCTACCTTGTTTTCCTTGAGCACTGCCTCCACCGCTCTCTTTTGTGCCAAGCCACCGTCTACTACAATGAGCCCGGGAAGTCTCCATTCATTGTGTCCGAGTCTTCGTCGCACCACTTCTTTGAGCGCTTTTGTATCGTTGACCCCTGGGTCTTCTTTAATCTTAAATTTTCTGTATTCTGCTTTTTCAATCTCACCGTCTTCTACGACAGTCATCACTCCGACAACATTTGCCCCTGACATGTGGGCGATATCATAGGACTCTATACGAAAACCTCTTGGAGTTTTCTCTTCCCAGCTTTCTTCTTTAATGAGCGAGACATCATGAATATGATTGAGTGCAAAAATCTGGTGTTTTGCTTTCCCCGCTTCTTCAAATCTTTTTTCTTTAGCCAAAGCCTTCATGTGTTTTTCCAAATCTTTGATGATGGCTTTTTTCTCACCTCTAAAAAACCTGACAATGTGTCCCACAGCAAGGTTGTAATCTTCTTGTGTGATTTCTCCACTACATACACCTGGGCAAAGTCCGATCTGTCTGTTGAAGCAAGGTTTACATTTGTCCCCTACACCAGGTGTAGGGTTTTTTATACACGGTGTGCATTTATCTCGATATGGAAATATTTTTCTGATCAGTTTGAGTGCTTCTCGAATAGTGGGACCTGAAGGAAACGGTCCGAAGGACTGAGCGATTTTGTAATCTATCTTTTTAGTTCCCTCTTTTGAAAGTGCGGAAACAAGCACATCTCGCCCTCGCACCAAAAGTACTCGAGGGAAATCTTCTTTGGTCACGACGACATAGTAGAAACTTTTGTCGTCTTTTTCTTTGGTATTGTAAAGTGGCTGATATGTTTTTATAAGATGCGCTTCCATAAGAAGTGCTTCGAGCACTGAGTCAGTCTTTTCAACTGTAATTGAATCAAATTCAGTGAGCATTTTGACAATCTTCGGACCTCGAGTGACTGTGATATCAGAAGAAAGATAGCTTTTTACTCTGTCACGTAAAGATGTGGCTTTGCCGATATACAGGACATCTGAACCACTACGGAAAAAATACACACCAGGTGTATCGGGAAATTTCTTTATGAGATCTAAGGCTTGTTGACGATTCATAATTTATATTATACTATAAAAAAAGGAGGGTAACAACCTATGGCAGTCAAAACGCCACGCCGTCGAATAGTAAATTTTCGCGTTAGTGAAGGAGAGTTTCAAGAACTCACTGACGCAACAAAAAACTCGGGTGCCCGGAGCATGTCAGACCATGCCCGAACTCGTGTTCTCGAACCTAAAGGGTTAGGTACCGGGAGCAGAATCGAAGAACTAACGGAGAACGTAAGGCTACTTCACGAGAAGTTCAATGAGTTATTCGAAATTCTCACCGAGCCAGTAATCACTCCGTCGGCCCAGGCATTACCTCAAACCGAAGAGGTGGTAAACGGCGTCGCCCACTAACCCGAAACGCGGGCACCCCACATCGCTGTGGCGCCCGCTTTTTCATATCTCTAACTTCTTTCTTCTAGTATCTGACTTCTACCTGTCCTACTTCTTCCCCCTCATCCGATAATCCTTCAACACTTTCGCCAAGTACTTTCCTGTATGACTCTTTTCTACATTTGCCACTTCTTCAGGAGTTCCTTTGGCCACTACATTTCCCCCTCCCGCACCTCCTTCGGGACCAATGTCGATGACATAGTCTGCTGATTTTATAATATCCAAGTTGTGTTCGATCACAAGCACAGTCCCCCCTTTATCCACGAGTTTCTGCAAAATTTCAATGAGTTTTTTTACATCTTCGTAGTGAAGACCGATGGTTGGCTCGTCCAAAAGATATATAGTTTTCTGTAGCTGTGGTCGATACAACTCTGAAGAGATCTTCACTCGCTGCGCTTCTCCACCAGAGAGCGTGGTTGCGGATTGTCCGAGCTCAAGGTAGCCAAGACCTACGTCGTTCAGACTCTTTAGTCTGTCATAGATAGCGGGAATATCTTCAAAGAATGCAAGCGCTTCTTCGACTGTCATTTTCAATACTTCATATATATTTTTCTTCTTGTATTTTACATCAAGCGTCTCTTTCATAAAGCGCTTACCTCGACAGACGTCACATGGCACATACACCGTCGGCAAAAAGTGCATTTCCACTTCGATCTCACCATTTCCCTGGCAGGTTTCGCATCGTCCACCTTTCACATTGAAAGAAAAACGGCTCGACTTCCACCCTCGTGCACGTGCTTCTGGAGTCTCGGCAAAAAGGTCACGGACAAATGTCCAACTTCCTGTGTAAGTAGCTGGGTTTGAACGTGGTGTACGGCCAATAGGGCTTTGGTCGATCAAAATAGAACGCCCCACGTATTCAGAACCGGTAAATGTCTTTGCATTAAATGTCTCTGCACTGCGGTATTTACGCTCAAGCCGTGCCTGCAAGTTTTTATGCAAGATTTCATAGACAAAAGAAGATTTTCCTGAACCTGACACACCCGTGACTGCCACAAAACGCCCAAGCGGAATATCGATGTTCAGGTTTTTAATATTAAATACTTTTCCACCTCGAATCTGTATTTCACCTTTTGGTGAGTCTCGTCTTTTTTCGGGCACTTCGACAAAGTTTTCTCCTCGAAGATATTCGAGTGTCAGAGACCCTGATGTGTTTTTCTTTGCAGTGATGAGTTCATCAAGATATCCTGCCACCACCACATTTCCGCCATGCACTCCAGCACCTGGTCCAATGTCGATGATGTAGTCAGATGCAAAAATAGTATCTTCGTCGTGTTCGACAACGATAATAGTGTTGCCAAGGTCACGAAGATTGAGAAGTGTTTGGATCAAACGGTCATTGTCACGAGAATGGAGACCGATAGTTGGTTCATCAAGCACGTACAGTGCCCCGACAAGCCCTGAACCGAGCTGGGATGCGAGTCTGATACGTTGTGCCTCTCCACCTGAGAGCGTGTGAGCACGACGATCCAGAGACAAATATTCAATACCCACATTGATCATAAAATCAATACGAGATTTGATCTCTTTGAGCACAATCTTTGCAATATTTTGCTCGCGATCTGTGAGCTTGAGTGTATCTAAAAATTCATTTGCATCTTTGATTGAAAGTCCTACAAAGTCGACAATGTTTTTCTTGCCAATAAGCACATGAAGTGCTTCTTCTCGCAGACGAGCTCCATTACATTTTGGACACTGTTCGTTTCCAAAAAAATGCCTGGTACCGAGACCATTACATTCGGGGCACGCACCGTATGGTGAGTTGAAAGAGAAAAGTCTCGGCTCAACTTCTGGATATGAGTAACCGTCTTTTGGACATGAAAGTTTTGAAGACATGAAAATCTCTTCTGCCTTGTAGTCTTTTTCATCTTGTTCTCGGCCTGTGTCTCTAAATACGATTTTGACCATACCATCAGATTCTTCAAGCGCTTTTTCTAGAGATTCTGCGAGACGTTCTTCAGCATCTTTTGGATTGTCGATAAAGTCGAGAATACTGATACTGTCTACCAAAACATCTATATCATGTCGTTTTGTTTTTGAAAGCTCGATATGTTCTCGCAGAGATGCGCGAGTGCCGTCGACAAGTACGTGAGAGTAGCCTTTACCTAAAAGGTCGTAGAGGAGCTGATAGTATTCGCCTTTTCGCCCACGCACAATAGGTGCAAAGATTTCTGCATACATCGGCATAGGCACTTTTTTGTCTTTTCGTATCTTTGCAAAATCTACTTTTTGTATTTCTACTTTTTCGAGCAAAAAGTTTTTAATCTCTTCGTTTGAGAGCTTTTTGATTTCATCTCCACAAACAAGACAGTGAGGGTGCCCGATACGTGAATACAAAATACGAAGGTAGTCGTATATTTCTGTAATAGTCGCCACGGTAGAGCGCGGGTTGTTGGAGCGTGACTTTTGGTCAATAGAAATAGCGGGAGAAAGGCCGACAATCTCATCTACATCTGGCTTTTGCATTTGTCGCAAAAACTGTCGTGCATATGAAGACAGAGACTCTACGTAGCGACGCTGGCCTTCGGCAAAAATAGTATCAAAGGCAAGAGATGACTTACCAGAACCAGAAAGTCCCGTAAACACGTTCATAGTACCCCGTGGCATCTCCACAGTAATATTTTTGAGGTTGTGTGTTCGTGCACCTCTGACAATTATTTTATCTTCTGGTCTGTGCGTTTTTTTGTCTTTCATATACGAAAGTAGGCCCGAACATCGGGCATAGGGTTATATGCTAACTTTCATATAATACCACAGAGAGGAAATTTGTATACTTACATATTACATACAAATAGGCACCCTCATACGAGGGTGCCTTGAGCAGCCAATTGAATTTCTTCAAACTCTGCGGCGATCTGCCTGCAGAGCTTATGTCGGACCTCATCATGCATCCCACCTGGTAGCCCGAGATAAAACGCGACCAGGTGGCAAGTCAAAACATTACCCTCTTCCTGAAGAGAGAGGCTGCTTTTCTTTATTGCCACCACATGTTCTGCGAACTTTTGATTAAGAGCATCATCTGCTTCTAAAACCTCTCTCAGCAGGCCTGCGAAAAGTCTTACAACAGTACTTCCATGATTTACTACAGAAATGATTTTGATGACTCTTTTGGGCAAAGGGCGAGATAAATGGGATTCCATGCGGTCTACTACTTCAGTACTCGTTCCCACAAGCACAATCACATGCCCTGCCACTTTAGCTTTAAACCACCCTGGCATACGAGCAAACTGATTTTCAAAGAAGAGCTCAACGTTTTGATATCTAGAAATTCTTTCTGAAACAATAAAGTGCAAAAGTTTTCTCCTAAAAATACTATGCTATATTTTTAATAAAAAAACAATAGGTAGGCCTTACTTTGCACCTCTTTTCCCTTTTTTGCTCGGCACACCAAGTTCAGGCTTTATCACCACCGTAAAATCTTCTTCCTTTACTTCAATATCCGCTTTAGTATCTTTCATTTCAACTAGTTTTTTTAATTCATCACGCAAAAGTGCTGCTGTCTCAAAATCCAATATCTTAACCGATGCCTGCATTTGTCTTTCTTTATGTTTGATCATCTTCTCAATACCTTTGCGTGTGAGCTTCGCTTCCCCTCCCATCATTTTCTGATCAAGCGCAATCATGCCAAGCACTGTCTTGTCGTGCTTGGACTGTAGTTGGTCTGTAATATCTTTGATTTGTTTAATAATAGTCTTTGGAGTAATACCATGCTTTGTATTGTATGCAATCTGAATATCCCGGCGACGCTTTGTCTCGGCCATTGCTCGCTCCATAGAGCCTGTCATACGGTCTGCGTACAAGATAACTCTCCCTTCCACATTTCGTGCTGCTCGCCCAATAATCTGTACCAGTGCAGTCTCTGAACGCAAGAAACCTTCTTTGTCTGCATCCAAAATACCAATGAGTGTTACCTCAGGAAGATCGAGTCCTTCTCGCAGAAGGTTTACCCCCACGATCACATCAAATTTTCCTCGACGAAACTCAGTGAGGATCTCAATACGCTGTATGGTCTTGATATCACTATGAATATACTCCGCTTTTATTTTTTTCTCTTTCAAAAATTCAGTTAAATCTTCTGCCATCTTCTTGGTCAGTGTGGTAGCAATAACACGTCCACCTTTTTTGATCTCTTTTTCTGCTTCAGCGATCAGGTCAAACACTTGTCCTTTGTAGTTACCTTTTTCAATAATCGGACGCACAAAAACCTCAGGGTCAGTTAGTCCTGTTGGTCGGATCACTTGTTGAGCTACATTTGTACTCTTTTCTTTTTCGTAAGGTCCTGGTGTCGCCGTGGTGTAGATCGTCTGCCCCACTGCTTTTTCAAATTCAGCAAATTTAAGTGGTCTGTTATCTTTCGCTGAAGGCAATCTGAAACCAAAGTTAACGAGAGTTTCTTTTCGAGATGAGTCCCCGGCAAACATTCCTCCAAGCTGAGGTACGGTCACATGCGACTCGTCGATAATAGTGAGAAAGTCAGGTGTTCCATCTGCCTTATGTGGAAAATATGAAATGAGTGTATCGGGTGCTTCACCTGGCATCTTTCCAGAAAAATGCCGTGAATAGTTTTCGATACCACTGCAGTAACCCATCTCTTTGATCATTGCGAGGTCGTAGGTCGTACGTCGCTTGATACGCTCTGCTTCAAGCACTAGGCCTTTTTCTTCAAATACTTTGAGTTGCTCTGCGAGTTCTGCTTTGATCGTTTTAAACGCTCGTTCCGAGTCTTCTTTACTACTAATGAAGTGCTTTGCAGGGAAAAGGTAAAACACTTTTATAGTTTCGAAAATAGTGCGAGTGACTGGGTCGAGCTTTAAAATACTCGTAATACCTTCAGGTGAAAGCTCGATACGAAACACAATCTTTTCTGACACCGGCATTATCTCCACCGTGTTTCCAAGTGCCCGAAAACTTCCTGGAGTGAGATCTGCAGGAGTGCGCTCAAAGTGAATGTCCACCAGACGTCTGATAAAGTCTGCTCGAGTGACCTTGTCCCCCTCTGCTATTTTCATATTTACCTTTTCATATTCAACAGGAGAACCGAGGCCGTAAATACACGAAACAGATGCCACAATAATGACATCTTTACGAGTAAGAAGGGCTTGGGTGGATGCATGTCTGAGGCGCTCGATCTCTTCGTTGATCGTCGCTTCTTTTTCTATAAAAGTGTCAGTGGTCGGCATGTACGCCTCTGGCTGGTAGTAGTCGTAGTACGACACAAAGTAATGCACAGCATTGTCGGGGAAAAACTCTCGGTATTCTTGGGCGAGCTGTGCCGCGAGTGTTTTGTTGTGGGCAATGACAAGTGTTGGCTTGCCGATCTGTGCGATCACGTTTGCGGCTGAAAATGTCTTTCCTGTGCCTGTAGCACCAAGAAGCGTCTGATGTCGCAGACCCTTTTTTACTCCCTCCACGAGGCTTTTTATGGCCTCTGGCTGGTCTCCAGCCGGAGCGTATTCACTTTTTAGATTAAACAAACCTTCTCTATTCATATGCATAATATACTACACCTGGAGAAAAATAGACAAAAAAAAGCCCCGTTGGGAGTTCGTCACGTACTGTGACGAACTCCGTTCGGAGTTGTGCAGAGCCCCCCAGAAGGATCAATCGGAGGGTTACGGGGTGTCGGCGAAGGCCGCCGAGAGGAACGGGGAGGTCAGGGTGGAATGAGCCGCCGGGGTGCCATGCGCCAAGCATGGGTCCGAATTTTGAGCCACAAGGGTACCGCAATTGTTTTTTTTCATATTCATAGTAGCCTTTGTCAGTTGGAAGTGGGGATCCCACTCGTTCCTTTATTAACTTACCACCACCTCATTTTTCTGTCAAATCTTTTTTAAAAAACTGTGGATAACTATACACGCAAGAGAAAAGGCGGTCTTGTCGGGCAAGACCGCCTTTATGTCACCTGCACCACCTCCTTGTTTCCCTAGGATGGGAACTACCGAATCTTCTGGATCACCTCCACGGTAAAGGTCTTCATTGGACCCTCCTTGGATTTGATCTGACAACCAGATCTGCTTGTATACTTACATAAAGATATTTTTCACACAAGGCACGAATAATTTACTTCCGATAATACCGTTTCAAAAACTCCTCTTTATATTCAAAAAAAGTGTCATTCCCTATCGCCTCGCGCATCGTATCTACCATATGAATAATAAAATACAGATTGTGAACTGATGCCAAAGTCCCCGCGAGCATTTCTTTCGAGCGGAAAAGGTGTGCCAAGTACGCTTTGGTATAATTTTTACATGTATAGCATCCACACTCTGCATCTATTGGAGTAAAGTCAGTGCGGTATTCTGCATTGCCGAGGTTGATCTTGCCGTCTCGTGTATGCACTCCTCCATTGCGTCCCATGCGTGTTGGCGCCACACAGTCAAAAAGGTCACAGCCGTTTTCCACTGCACCAAACAGATCCATTGGCTCACCAATACCTAGCAAATGTCTTGGTTTGTCTTCAGGTAGCACGCTGTTGCACCACTCCACCGCTTTGTTCATATCTTCTTTTTCAAATGAGCCTCCGATACCATATCCGTCAAAATCTAATGTACCCAAAAACTCCGCGCTTTCTTTACGAAGTTTTTCACTTCTCCCACCTTGAACAATTCCAAAAAGCCCCTGTGTATCTTTATTTGGTTTTGACTTGTGATATTCGAGCGAACGCTTTGCCCAGCGATGTGTACGATCCAGTGCTTCTCCTTGGTAATGGTCGGACTCGTGAGGTGAAGTGCATTCATCAAAAGCAAAAATCATGTCAGCTCCGAGATTATGCTGGATTTCAATACTTTTTTCTGGAGTGAAGTAGTGCGAAGAGCCGTCGATGTGAGAACGAAACATCACTCCATTTGGGTCGATGATCGCTTTGCGAGACATCTCTTCGTTTAGTACTGGCAATGCAAGCTCTTCTTTTCCACGTTTCAAAATCTTCCCCAAGCCGTTTCCATATGCAGCTCCCAGAGAAAAAACTTGAAAACCTCCTGAGTCGGTCATCGTTGGACCCTTCCAATTCATAAATTTTTGTATACCTCCTGCATCACGCACAATCCCGTCTCCGGGTTCTAAATACAAATGATACGTATTGGCAAGCACCACCTGAGCACCCAAGTCTTTGACCATTTCAGGAGTGAGCGCTTTGACAGTGGCTTTAGTGCCCACGGTCACAAAAGCAGGGGTTTGTATGTCACCATGCGGAGTCGACAAAACCCCAGTTCGCCCGAGTTTGCCCTCTAACTTTTTTTCTATCTTAAATAGGATAGGCTTCATTCGCACACAATACCTTACTTTTACTGTACGTTCAATAATTCAATTTCAAATATAAGAGTTGAGCCTCCAGGAATCGGTCCGTAATCATTGGCGCCATAAGCGTATTCTTGAGGAATAGTAAGCATTCTCTTTCCACCCACTTTCATACCCACCACACCTTTATCCCATCCTTGTATCACCTGCCCCGCACCCAAAAGAAATGTAAATGGCTGTTTACCGACTGATGTATCAAATAGTTTTCCATTAGTAAATGTCCCTGTATAGTTTACGGTTACTTGTCGTCCAGGAAGCGCTTCTGCTCCTGTACCGATTTCTTTATCTTCACTTATTATTTGTGGAATAGTCATAATTTTTACATCGCGTGCTCCGCTATTAATTGCAACTCGTAAAATTTGTTCTCCAAAGAGAAAAAAGAATCCTATCACAAACAAAGAAACGGTGACAGCGATTTTTTCATTTTTACTTAATTTCTTCATAATATTTAGTTTAGAACTTCAGATCTGAGCAAAGTTCTAGGCGGACTAGAAAAATAATTGTAGGCGTACTCGCTGTACGGTGGAAATTATTTTTTGCAGTCCAACAACGAAATTTGTCAGATGTGGAGTTCTTCTTATTGTACCATGTCTTAATCCAAGGTATAGTGTGGATATATGGAAGAAAAAGCTATTCGCATCAACAAATACCTGGCTCTCAAAGGCTACGAGACACGTCGAGGAGCCGATGAGATCATCACCAAAGGCCTCGTGACGATAAACGGCAAACGAGCAGTGCTTGGGGACAAAGTCACCGAAGCAGACGTGGTGGTGGTAAAGCAAAAGAGAAAACCAACTCAGTATGTGTATTTGGCATACAACAAACCAAAAGGTATTGTCACTACTGGTGCCCAGGGTGAAGAAAAAGAGATTGTGGATGCAGTCCACTATCGGACACGTGTCTTCCCTATCGGACGCCTCGACAAAGACTCATATGGACTTATTATCCTCACCAACGACGGACGTATTACCGACCGACTCTTAAACCCTGAAAAAAACCACGAAAAAGAATATGTCGTGACCGTAAACAAAAAATTCACTCCCGCATTTATGAAGCACATGTCTTCAGGTATTGATATCGGAGACCATATGACAAAACCTGCGAAGTTTAAAAAAATCAAAGAAGATGTTTTTTCTTTGACATTGACCGAGGGCAAAAACAGACAGATTAGACGTATGACCGAAAAACTCGGCTACACCGTAACAGACCTCAAACGGGTACGTGTGCAAAATATTGAACTTAACGCTGTAAAACCAGGTCAGTACAGAGAGATAGTAGATGAAGAACAGGAAGTATTTTTAAACTCTCTGGGGTTATAAGTATTTCAGATTTACTCTTCTTGAGTTACAATACATGTATGACTGATGTACATAAAATAAATCGTTCTAAACCAGAATTTAAAACCCTTACAAAAAAAGAAATCCACTCAGCGGCACACGAACGAGTTTCTTTGATTTCACAAGAATTTAAAGAGGCATTTACTTTTCTTGAAGATCTTCCCAAATCTGTAACTTTCTTCGGAGGAGCTCGTTTTAACGAAACACATCCTCTCTACAAACAAGCCGAATCTCTTGCTTTGCGAATAGCACAAGAGCTTCAGTATGCTGTTGTGACTGGCGGAGGACCAGGTGTAATGGAGGGAGCAAACAAAGGAGCGTTTCAAGCTAAAGGTGAATCAGTCGGACTCACAATCCAGCTTCCTCACGAACAAGCAATCAACCCCTACCTCACTCGACACCTCGATTTCTACTATTTCTTTAGTCGAAAAGTATGTCTTTCTTTTGCTGCTGAAGCATACATATTTTTCCCTGGAGGGTTTGGGACACTCGATGAATTTTTTGAAATCCTCACTCTTGTTCAAACCAAAAAAATTGAACAAGTCCCTATTATTCTTGTCGGAAGTGATTTTTGGGGTGGTCTACAGAAAATGCTCAAAGAAGAACTGCTTTCTCGAGGAACAATTGACCCTGATGATTTAAACTTGTATACCATTACAGATGATGAGAATTTGATTTTAGATATTATTAAAAAAGCACCTATTCGAAATGGCGTACCCCTTGGACATTTTCAAATCATAAACCCACTTGCAACAAAAGAATGTCTACCGTGCGAAGGAAACACCGCTCCACTTTCACACGACAAAAGCGAAGAGCTTCTTGAGCAAATAAACCAATGGGTACTCATCGAGGACACGCATATTGAAAAAATTATTCAATTTACTGACTTTAGAGAAGCAATACGTTTTATAAACCGAGTTGCTCATATTGCAGAAGGAGAAAGCCATCACCCTGATATCCACCTCTATGAATTCAATAAAGTGAAGATTGTGCTCACTACCCACGCAATCAAAGGCCTCTCAGACAATGACTTTATTGTGGCGGCAAAAATTGACGAGATACTGAGATAGTGGTACATTTTTACACGGAGCGCAAAACTAATGGGAAAAAAAGTTGTTATTGGGGGCAGCGCCAGTGAGCCCTGTGCTTGGTGTAAGGAAAAGACACCACACCGAATTTTCGCTGGCGGAGAGAACCATGTTGCAGGTGAACCTCTCCCAAAAGAGTGTACTCGGTGTGCTCAAGCAGTTTTTTACGATGATCTAAAAGAATGATCATCGTAAGCAAAAAAGAGACCAGCCGGTCTCTTTTTCACTACTCCTCAATACTCTTCTTAATTTCTTTAAACTCATTTTCAATTTCTTTCAATCGCTCTTTTGATTCTTTGATCAAACCCACACCTTCCTTTACTTGCTCAAGAGCTTTTTCTACATCCATTTCTTGCTGAGACTCAAACCACGATACTATCGCCCCCAGTCTTTTAAGCATGTCTGTGATTTCTCCCTTCGTTGATTTTTTTTCAGTTGTTTTCATATATTACTTGATTTTAACATTAAGAGAACCGTCTGCAAGCGAAACTTCAAGCTCCTCTCCACTTTTTACTTGACTCACACTTCGCACCACCACACCCGCTTTGTTTTTTGTAATACTCCAGCCGAGACGTAACTGACGCTCAGGATTGAGTCCGGTGAGTAATTTTTCAAATTGTCCCAACACATCTTTTTTCTTTTCCAACCCCTCTGTAAATTCGCGTAGGATTCTTCGCTCAGACTCTACAATAGAATCCTTCATTCGTTCAATCGCAATTCCGATGCGGTCAAACGAACGAGACAAACTTTCTTGATACATCCTGAATGTTTCAAAAACAATTCGAAAACGCTGTTCGATAATACGCTCTGCATTTGAAAGTAGGAAGTTCTGTTCGTGTAAAACTTTTTCAAATCGCCCTACAATCTTTTGCTCTGCAAGTTCAACTTCATGTTCTGCTTCTTTCCAACCAGCATTCAAAAGATTTGCTACCGCAGTCGGTGTCGATACATTTTTGTCTGACACAAAAGAAACAAGTGGTGCATCTTTGTCATGCCCAATACCAGTAATCACCGGTGCATTAAATTTGGATACCGCTCGCACCACAGACTCATTATTAAAGGCCTGAAATGACTCCAGGGAGCCTCCTCCGCGCATCAGTACGAGTATATCCACCTTTTGGATATACAGCGTACGGAGGGCCGAAAGAAGGTCTTTGACCGCACCCTCACCTTCTACTTTTGAATCCACGAAAATGATTTCAAATCCATACTTGCCGATATTTGAAAGAAAGTCACTGATCACTGCTCCGCTTTTAGAAGTAATCACTCCAATACGATGTGGTAGTGCCGGCAATGCTTTTTTATTTACTTCATCAAACAAACCTTCTTTTTCAAGCTGTGTTTTGAGTTTTTCATAAGCAATCTTGAGAGCACCTTCACCCACGAGTTCTATTTCTTCCACCTGCAAAGTCATGCCACCATTTGGTTTGTACACATTGGGATATGCAGTGAGGACCACTTCCATACCTTCTTCAATATTCACCCTTGAATTTTTGTAATCCTGCTTCCACATGAAGCACTTTGCTGTACTTCCATCTTTCGGATCTTTGATTGAAAAATACATGTAGCTTCGGCCAGGATATTCTTGTATTCCTAAAACCTCACCGACAATACGCGCCCGCACCTGCTTCAATGAGCGGTTCAAAGAGTCTAAGTATTCGCTGACAGAAAAGACTATGTCGAGTGACATTGAGCTATCTTGCATGGGTATTAGTATACCAAACTGAATGATGGGGACCATCGGGCGAGGGCGCCCGATGGTCCCCATCATTTCTTACTCTAATGGTTTTAAGTCTAGGCACACACTGTTCAAACAATATCGTTTACCTGTAGGAGTTGGTCCATCTGGAAACACGTGCCCCAAATGAGAACCGCAGCGCGAGCAAGTGATTTCTGTGCGAGACATTCCGTGAGCAGTGTCCTCTGTCTCTACCACACTTCCTGGTATTGCCTGGTCAAAGCTCGGCCAGCCAGTACCTGAATCAAACTTTGCATCTGATGCAAAAAGGTCCTGCCCACACACTTTGCAGGTATACATTCCACTTCGCTCATCATGTAAAAGCGCACCTGAAAAAGGGGCTTCTGTTCCCTTTTCTCGTAACACCGCATACTCCTCGGGAGTAAGCTTGACTTTCAATTCTTCTTCGTTGATTTCCATATATTTTTAATTAATTAAAAGACTTTGTTTAATTATAAGTTTATTGGGGCCTTGCACAGGAGCTTAGAAAATTAAAATGGTAATCCATTTATAATTTTCTTGAGCAACGAGCAGTTCGCTAGCCCAGCAGGGCTAGATAGATTGCCCCAGAAAACTTATGATGAATAAAAAGTCTTTATATTATTTTTCCTTTAATAAATTCGCGAACTTTTCCTTCACCTTATCAAGCTTCGGATTAATAACCAACTGACAATACCCCGCTGTCGAATGATTGGTGTAATAGTCTTTGTGATAGCTCTCTGCTTTGTAGACCTCTCTCAGGGGCTCTACTTCTGTCACCAGAGGTTTTCCTCCACCTGTGGCATTTATCTCTTCGATATATGCAAGAGCTTCTTCTTTTTGCTTCTCTGTCGTATAAAAAATAGATGAACGGTACTGAGTCCCTACATCAGCCCCTTGCCTGTTTTTCTCAGTTGGATTGTGACTTGCAAAAAAGACAGTCATCAGGTCTTTGTATGAGACCAGACTCGGATCATACTCCACAACCACCACTTCAGCGTGCCCGGTATCTCCCATACATACCTGTTCATAGGTGGGGTTTGGCACACTTCCTCCTGCGTACCCCGGATATACTTCACTTACACCTTTAAGCATTTGAAATACTGCTTCAGTACACCAGAAACATCCTCCTCCGAACACCGCTTTCTCTATAGTATCAGTCATATTATTTAAAATTATGTGTTAAAACTTCACTCAACTTTTCTCGTGGTATTGGCACTTCTTGGATACCGAGTACATAGGGCCCTACTTGATACTGACCAAACACAAACACCACATCATTGTCTTTCAAATACCATGTATCTAAAGCAGACCCTACCACAGAAGTTCCTTCTTTGAGAACTTCATCACTCGTTTGGTCTTTAAGTTTTGCTTTCAAATACTCAAAGGTAAGATTTGAAACCAAAGGCTTCCAAGAACTTTCTCCAAACACAGCTTTTTCATCGATGAATTTATTTTTCTTATCGTAGGTAAAAGTTTTTATTGCAGTAATCCCGTGTGCACCACCTGTGTATTCATAGAGACTGACAATGTACGAAACTGTTTTTGTTGTCGTAGCCACTGTGGTGTCGATCTGAAGCTCATACGGAAGACTTTCTGGAGTTATTCTATCGCATTCTTCTCCTTCACAATTACCATAATTTTTTTCAAACAATGTGATTGCATTTTTAGTTACCGCAAAGAGCTCAGGAAAATCTTTCAGAGCATTATCAGGCTGAGTGATTTTCATTTCATAAAAAGGTGTCTCTATTGTGTTTGTAGAAAAACCAGCAACTAAAAGAGCACTGGTGCGTGTATAGAGCACATACCCCAACACCACAAAAACAAAGACACAAAAACCAATAAGTACTTTTTGCATATACACCATTATCTCATGGATAGAAGTTGGAGGCTAGATATGAGAAGTTCAACAAAAAACCGCTAAAGCGGTTTTTTGTTGTAACTACTAAGCTTTCTAAAACTTTCAGATTTGACACTACTAGAGTACTTCTTGTTTTCTAAGAAGACTACTTCTAAGAAAACAAAGTCGGACAAGAGTCGCTATCATTGATTGGCCAAATATGGAAGTTTTACTAGTCAATGAAGGTCAGGGCTTTCCCCGGCTTCCCAGCTCTCCCCGTTCGTCCAATTCGGTGAACATAGTCTTCGTACGTAGACGGAAGATCGTAGTTGATCACATGAGAAACGTTTGGAATGTCGAGTCCTCGAGCAGCAACATCTGTTGCGACGAGAATCTGAACCTGGCTTTCTTTAAATTTAGTAAGTGCTCGCTGACGTCCCGTGTGATTTTTGTCACCATGGATTGCATCGGCTTTAAAGCCTCGCTTTGCAAGCATTTCAGTGAGACGCTCTACTCCATGTTTTGTTCGTCCGAAAATAATCACTTTGTCACATTCTGGCTGATTCAAAATATCATGAAGCACATCGAGCTTGTCTAAACCTCTTGTTCGCACTACGTCTTGATCAATATTTTTAGATGTATCTCGTGTTTTCACAGATACTCGCATCGGATTGTTTAAGAACTCTCCGATCAGTTGCTCGATTTCTTTTGAAAGAGTCGCTGAGAAGAAAAGTGTATGTCGTACTTTGGGCATTTTAGCCATCATAAAGCGCATATCTTCTACAAATCCCATATCGAGCATTCGGTCTGCTTCGTCGAGTACTATTGTATTAAATTTTGAAAGGTTTATATACCCCTGTTCCATCAAGTCTTTGATTCGTCCTGGCGTACCGATTATAAAATCATTTTGGTACCGGAGATCTCGGATTTGTTTGTTGATGGGAGCACCACCTACAACACAGACTGAGTAAAGGTTGAGTCCATCAGTAAATTTTTTGAATTCAGCGTCGATCTGGATCGCAAGCTCACGAGTAGGGGCTACAATAAGCACCTGTTCGTTTTGCTTTGCCATAATACCCGTCATCACTTTGTGAATAAGCGGGATTAGAAATGCTGCAGTCTTCCCTGTTCCAGTGTTTGCAATCCCTACGATATCTTGACCAGCAAGTATATGTGGAATTGATTTGTCCTGGATCGGAGTCGGTGTAGTGTAGCCTTTAAGTGCAATCACTTTTTTCAAAGCATCATGAACAGCAAAGTCGCCAAATGCATGCTCAGGCACAAAAACTTCTGCTTCTTCAGTTACAATAACTTTATTGATAAATCGAGAAACGTCATTGAAAGACGCTTGCCCTCTTTTAACGGGTCGGCGTGGTGCAAACCGTGATGTAGGTCGTGAGCCGAAAGATGGACGGGAGCCGAAAGTGGGTCGCGCTCCACCATATCCACCTTTATTTTTTGTATACATAAATTAACTGGACTTCCGTATTCGGCAAATTTCGTTGTTGGACTTCAAAAAATAATTCTCACCGTACGACAAGTACGGCTTAAATTATTTTTCTAGTCCGTCTAGAAATTTGCTCGACTACGAAACTCCTGTGATAGTTTAGAGTAGGTCTAATTACATACTCCTGAAGGTTTCGAGGCCCTATAACTTGTCTACAGAATAAGCTTACCTGTAAACGGTCTCGAATTTCAGACTTAGGCGCCAAGGGCGCAGAGAAATCTCTTCAAAAAATGAGATATAGTTACTTAATAAGAATAGCACCTCTTGTATATTTTGTCAACAAAAAAGGCATGCGCTGATGCACACACCTTTTCTTTTTAGCCCTGAAGGCCTCATTTTTGAGTTACGACGAAGTCAAACCAATCTCGTGCTTTTGGGCTCAGTTCCGCCACCTTGTTGATGAGAGATTCCAAAAATCCATAAAGGCTAGGGATCCTGTAGTCACTAATATCATTCCCCGTATATGGTTTTGAATCCGTCATAATCATAATATAGAACCCAACCTCTTCAGTCTGAAAAGCAAGGGAAAAGTTTGGGGAACTTGCGGTCGGACTAAGCAACTCTAAGGAATAACCGCAATTGTCCCTTAATTTAAAAATTCCGTAGCTACCACAAGTATCTTTTTCAACCAACTCCTCAATCGCAGGCTTTAGTCGATTGAGAATAAGGTGAATCATCGCCTTCTTCTCTTCTAAGTTCTTTATACCTTGGGCAAAATCTTCCAAGTTAATACTCATTTCCTTCTCCTTATCTTATCGAACGTCTAGCTCGTATTAAAGTATAAACACTTAATACTATCTAGTATTTAAAGTACTCATACTTTTACTCACATACCCCCTCTCCCCACAAACCTCTCCCTTCCGTTTCTGCCTTTTTTTGAGCCTCTTTAAATTCTTTTTGAAATATATACGGTACATTGTATGTGTATTCATATGCATACCCTTCTTCTATCATATGTTTGTTTACAAAAAGACCTTCTTCGGTATACACATATGCGAGCAATCTGCCATATTTGTCATATTTGGTTTGAGAGTCATCAGACACTATTTTTACTTGCTTCCCGGCAAGTAACTCCTTTGCGTGTGCTGAAGCCTCTTTTCCAAAACATTCCACCATTTTTCGGGGGTCTACGGTCTCTGGAGTGTTGATACCCAGGAGACGGACTTTTTCTTTGACACCATTTTTGGTCACCTCAATCGTATCCCCATCCACAACTCTCGTCACAAGATAAAAACCTTCTTTTTGACTAACCACTGTAGTAGAAGGTTTGACTTTATCTAGAGGAAATACAGAGGGGTCCCCTCTGTACTCTGAAATCAACAAAAAAACACTAAAGATCAATGTGACCATAAGTGTTATTTTTTTCTTGTTCATACTTCGGAATATCAAAGCGCCTCTTTGATATTAATACGGTTAAAAAGTTACAGGAATTTTGATTGACCTATCATTCATAGGCTCTCCAGAAGGGTTGTCTTTTTCTAAAATGAGAGTACCAGTAGCAGTACTTGGTTTTTTGAATGTTAGTGACACACTAAACGGCACAAAATCTTCTGTCATCCATTCACCTTGTGCTTGAGCTGGCGCTACAGCGAGTTCTTTACCGTTTGCATCAAGTAATCTGACAGGAAAAGAGGCTTCAAAGTACCACGTACCTCGTGCTTTTCCTTTCACTACAAGCGGGCTACTGACTTTGCTATTTTTTTCTGGTGATGCAACTTGGATAAGTTCGGTGTCATCAACAGGCTTTGTAACGACAGGCTTGTCACCAAGAACCTCTGTGTAAAAAACACCATTTGCCAAACACTGCCGAGGAGAAAGACCTCCTGAAACAGGGTTTCCTGCTTTTTGACACTCAACAAAGTTGGTAATCACTTTTCCTTTTTTGTACTGAGTAAAACCAAAAAAACAAATACCTAACACCAACAACGCAAGAACAATAAATGATATATATTTCATATACCATAAGTATACTACCAAGCACACTTGCTGTGAACCCACAATCTTCTCAAAAAAGTAAAATACTATTTCTCCAAATCAAGCACCTCGTCGATACGGATTTTTTCCACAAAGTCTGGTACGTGGCTCACGAGAATCATGGCTCCTTCGTATGTACTGAGAGCTTCGGCGATAACCGGAAGGTGTCTAAAGTTTATATGGTTTGTTGGTTCGTCTAGGATAAGAAGGCTTGGTTTTTGAAGCACGAGTCGCGCAAAAGCCACAAGTCCTTTTTGCCCTTCAGAAAGACTGCCGATCTTGCTTCTCATCAAATCCCCCGTGATCAAAAAACCTGCTGCTACAGCTCGCATTGTCTCCTCTTTTGTATCTTTTGTGACATTGATAAGAGAGTCGTAGACTGTATCTTCAAAATTTAGGGTAGAAAAGTCTTGGCGATAGTACCCCACCGTAACACCAGGTGCTATATGAGAGCCCGATGCAGTGCCCTGTGCAATAGATTCAAGCAATGTACTTTTTCCAATGCCGTTTGGACCCTTTAGCAGGAGGTGCTGGTTTTTACGAAGCGCGAGCTCGACTTTTCGTTTTACTGGTTTGTGAGTTTTTGGGTTGATAATAGAAAATTCAGTGATTTTCAAAATATCCCCAATCACATTTTGAAATGGAATCGTAAATGAGCGAATAGTTTTATCTTCTTTACGTGTATCTACTTTACTTTCTTCGAGCTCTTCTGCTTTATCACGCATTCGGCGAGCCACGAGACGCATCTGACCTCCTTTGTTAGCAAAAAAGTTTGCCTTGTCTTTGTTTTCTTGTATTTGCTTTGAAAGCAGAGCATTTTTTCTGTTTTCTTTTTCAGCCTGCACTGCAATCTGCTTTACCACATCAAAATAGTCTCCAACATATTGTTCAATTTTTTTAGTGTAGACATCGAGATAGAGCACACCGTCTGTAAAGGCATTGAGAAAGTCAGATTCGTGAGAAATCACCATCACTGTTTTTTTGTAATCCTTCAAAAACTGTGTGAGGTGCTGTATTCCCGCTTTATCCAAGTTGTTTGTTGGCTCATCAAGCAAAAGTAGGTCCGGGTCTTGGATCAACGCAGACGCAAGAAGAAGGCGTGCCTGCTGTCCACCTGAAAATGATCTGATAATCCGCTCATGCATTTTTTCGTGACCTCTGAGGTTTACTACTTCAAGCACTGTGTCGATACGTGGGTCAATATCGTATATCTTTCCCGTATCTTTCCGAAGTCCGGCAGATATAGCATCGGAAAAAGCTTTTTCAAAAAACGCTCGGACCGTGAGGTCGAGTTCGTTTCGTGGGATCACCTGGCGTGAGAGAGCGATAGTGAGCCCTGAGGGCATAAAAATATTTCCTTCTTCTGATTTAAGTTTTCCTATAATGAGGCCAAAAGTCGTGCTTTTTCCACCACCATTTTGACCCATGATAGTGATCTTAGAATTTTTTCGCACAGAAAAAGAGACCTCTTCTAAAATAGGTTTGTTTGGTTCGTATTCAAAGCTTATATTTTCAAAGCGTACGATTACTTCATCTTTTGACATGAGTCTGTAGCGTAACACAAATAATTCAATTGTTGAAGAGCATCTACAGCGCTATACCAAAGGAGCCTGGTTTTCTTTTATCTTTTTTCCAGCAATAAACAGAAGCCCGAAGAAAACAAGCGTTGCAAAACCAAGAGCTCCCCACACTATTACTGGGTATTTTTCAGTAACTCTACTTTCACCTGCGTCGCAAGAGTCTCCAATCTTATCTCCATCAGTATCAATCTGACTCGCGTTTGGAACATCTCTACAGTTATCTAAGGAATTTATTACTCCGTCACGGTCAAAGTCGTCACACGCATCTCCACGACCATTTCCATCTACATCTTCTTGAAGAGTATTTGCTACACCAGCACAATTGTCTAATCGGTCAGCTACACCGTCCATGTCAGAGTCAGCCCACACAAAACGTGGGTTTTTTGAGAGGGACGAAACTATAATACGCGATACGTCGTCATTACTATCCAAATTCGGTGCTTCTCCCATTGACCTACTGTAAGGAAAAGAAGCTTCTGGATTTACATAAACACTATAGATATGCCCAGGAAGCCCTAAAAACCTTACGGTTCGATTTTTAGATAAACTATATGCATTACTAAGTTCAATATCCACTATTCGAAGGGGCTGAACGTAGTCTATTTCTATAATCCATCGCTGTGCCACAGTAACCGGGAAACGAATATATGATGATGTAATTTTTGAATTGTTAAGGATAACGACTTCTTTATCATCAATAACTGCTTTCAGTGTAAGTGCAGCCGGCAAGGTCACATAATCAGCTAAGTTAATATTCAAGGAATCAGACTGAATCGGATTTACAAAACCAACTTCTATGCGAGCTTTGTTTTTTTCAGGATCAATTACTCTAAAGTCATACGGCACCATGTTGTCTTTGTAGAACAAATTTAAAAGATTTGCCCCAGCGACTTTCTCATTTGCATACAGTACCTGTGTACTTGAGTAGGCGTTATAAAGCATGTGCGGGATAAATTTTTTATCAGTCTCATCGAATACTCCAAACGAGTTACTCTGGACAAGCTGTGAGTCAAATTGAACCTGAAAGACCTTCGGTACAACTATGTTTTGAGCATCCACACGGGTATACTCTTGGAACGATTGAATCATTTTTTGATCTAAAGCCATGCTCTCTGAATCTCCTGTCTTGATAGGCTTCCAATCTTGCGCGAAAACACTCGAAGACCCTGCACAAAATACAAACAGCAACAAAGCTAGTGTGAATATTTTTTTCATATTATTGCATCGGTGATATTACGCTAGTCTCCTTCTTTTTTCCGATAAAAGCGGTACTCATAAACATAATACCGAGGACAATGAATGTTACTACTCGAAGTGCGAGTTCCATTTTCCACACATCGACAAGCAAAAGTCGTCCGACTACGAGAATGAGTAAGAATTTTCCATAGTTTTTTAGTACACTATTGTCCTTAAACAATCCTATAAAGTGTGTAGTAAGACCGATAAGTGTGAAAGTGAGGAGAGAGACAAACACTGCACTGTCATCATTTGCGGCAAGAGCGTGCGCAGAAAGCCATATTATGGCATACACATAGAACGTTCCGACAATAAACATAAATTGATGTAACTGGAGTTCTTTGGAGTTTTGTTCTTTGAAGAAACTATAGAGATACCCCACCGCAACCGAGACGAGAGCAAGAATTAAAAGCACAGCAAAATCTGAATGTAAAACACCTTGATCCCATTTTGAGGAAACAAGACTTGGTAGAGACATGAGGCCGGGCGCGATCAACAAGAGACCAAACCCGCGAGCGATACTTATCTTATTTGTTACAACATAAGAAGCGACAATAATAACAGCTGCTTCAATAGCAAAAGCAATAACGAGTGTTGTCTGCCCACTGAGCTCGATAGATGTAGCGACTGCAAGAAGTAAGATGGAAACAAGCGCGTGAATATAAAACAGTTTTTCGTTTTTTGTTTGCTGAAATACAAAAAAACCTGAAAATGCATATACCAACATCCATCCGGCAATAATAAGACCTTGATATGTTTCTGGTACTATCTGTATCGTTGTGCCGAGCACAAGTGCAGTATTTGCAATCGTGAGGTAGACATCTTCATATGTCGCTTGCTCTCTTTTCTGGATAAGACTCCACGAACTAACACAGAGGTACAAAAGTGATATAGCGTAGATAAGAGCCAGTATCATATACCTTGAATCTCCTACAAGACTTAACCCGCCAAAAATAATAGATGTGCTGTACAAAAGCACACCACTTATTCCAACTACGTTTATGAGACGCCAACCTTTGATAACTGAGAGCCCAATAGATGCAGCACTCACTACAAAAAGGTATGCGTACAAAATAAATGGATCTATAGAGGTGGTATGTGAAAAGAAAGGAGCGGAGAGTGAAATGAGAAGTCCGTACACCCCGAGCTTTTCGGACTGGTACGCCACAGCTGTCATACTGACATATACAGACACAAGAAAAGCGATGCCGAGAACCATAAATGGCGTGAAGAAATCATAATAATACTGCCCCGCAAGCGCTGTGATGATAATGAGTGCAGAACCGAGAATTGTAAACGCGTTTCCCTGAACTTCATTTTTACCGAGTCGGAAAGTACCAAAAATAGTGATGAGTGCCCCTGTTATAAACCCGAGACTGATCCGACCAACGGGACCGATCCAGTTTTGAATAAAGGCGTAGCTTACAAACCAACCAAAACCAGCAAGAACCATAAGAATACCAATCTTAAGTAAAATATTTTCTTTAAACCAATGTGAGATATCGTCTGAAGCTACAGAACCAAGCGTAGGGGAAGAATATGGTGTGCCCTGCACCACACTATCTACTATCATTTGTGATTCTGTCATCTCTGAAGGAGTGGGTGGCATGAATGTACCAGGAGAAGTCTGTGTATTTTTTACAAAAACTTGTCCACCAAGCTTTTGATTTTTCAATTCAGCAACTTCAGCCTTAATTTCTCTGACCGCACTACTGAGACTTGAAATTCTTATTAATACTCCAACCCCCAAACAGATAACGATAAGTTCGATCATAAATTGTGATAAATGGTAATGTATCTTAATTATAGCATCTTATATTGATGTACTATTAATACTACTGTGCATACCTTATCTCCCCTAAAAAGCTTTACTTACTGACTTATTTTATATCCAAGCCAAATCCCTGCAAATCCACCGATGGCAGAAAAAATAATTGACGCAAATGAAAACTCCCCTGTGCCCCACAAAGCTGGTATATAGCTTCCGACATATCCACCTACTGTCATTGTAAGAAAAATTATTTTTTTAGATTGCATATGCTTATAGTTTATCACAGAAGACTTTTAAAAAGATTCATCTTATACTTATACAGATGAATAAATCTTTTCGTATTGGTTCGACCGTTCTTGCCTGTGCATACTTTTGGTATTGCGCTAAAAACTATACAGAGTGGCATTTTATCGACAATGCAAACCTGATATTTCACGAAGCAGGTCACACTATCTTTTTTTTCCTTGGGACTTTTATACAAGTACTCGCAGGTAGTGGTCTCCAAGTAATGCTTCCTCTCTCTATTGCACTCTATTTTTTCTATCACCGACAAAATATCTCAGGTGCACTCTGTCTTCTGTGGACTGGGCAAAGCCTGCTTAGTGTTTCTGTATATGCAGGCGATGCTGTGCTCCAACAACTCGACCTTCTCGGTGGAGATTCGGTAATGCACGACTGGAATTATCTACTGAGCACCACAGGTTTACTGCCTCACACTGACATTGTGGCCTCTGGAATATACTTTTTAGGAATATGTACTATTGGTATTGGAAGTATCCTGTCTTTATATTACGCATCGAGTATTGACCCTGAAAAAAATATGTAACAAAAAAGACCCAGAATTAATCTAGGTCTTTTTTTCTTACTTAGCTTTTGGCTTTTTTGGTTTTTTTACTTCTTTTCTTTGTGATGTTCCTTTTGCCATACATTTATTTATTATGCTTTTATATTAATAAGTATACCACCAGCAAAATTTCAGAGAAAGATAGTTATCCACCAACTTACCTGCACAGAAAAACCCACTCTACGGCTTATGGATCTTTCTGCCGTACAATGGGTTATTAAAAAACAGTGTTCAGAAAAGTACGATTAGACTTCTTGTGAACCTGCAGTATCAAGAGTAGAGAAAAAAGCAGGCATGCAGTGGGATAAAGGCGCTCCGGCACACTCCACTCTTTTCCAGCTAGAATAGAGCAAAAGTGTGCGGCTCCAAAACCGATCCACGGCCAACTTTTTTGCAGGTCAGGGTTTCTAGAAATATCCTGCAACTGCGAGATGCCAACCAACATCACCGCCGCCGTAGTCATGATCGTGACATACCGTGCATCCACATAAAATCGTGTGACCATGCAGGTTAATGCGATACACGCTATCCACGTATCCTCAGATCTCCACGCCATACCAAACTTAATACAAATACAAATACTTGTGAGAAAGCTTGTCACCGCATAGAGCACCACTGGCATCCAGTTCCCCGCTTGTACATAGAGAGAGAATGCAATAATTGCATTGAGTACTCCCCACATTAAAAATGAAGCAAAGCTTTTTTTCTCCCCCTCTGCTTTCAAAATAACAAGGCAAAGCAAAAGTGATGTGCCGAAACCAAAAACCAACGAAACAATGTTCAACATTTCCATGTCCTCTCAAAAGAAGACTACTACAGTTTAAAAAATATGCAATTGAAAGTACCCTAACTCGTAAATTACTTACTAATGATGGTGGTGTACATGTGGGTTTTTCGACTTGTACCCCTTCAAGTAGAAAACAGCAAGTAGGGTGACGATAGGTACCGTAAGTATAAGCCCGATACTACCGACAATCGCTCTCACAATTTCAGTTGCAAAAATCTCCAAATTTACCGCAGAATTAAAGCTCATTTTTGAAACTTGAAAATAGAGAAGTATAGGCAATGACGCACCAGTGTAAGCAAGAACAAGTGTGTTTACTAAAGCTCCCACATGTTCTCTTCCAATCCTCAATGCCCTTGCATAAGCCTCTGCTTTACTCATCTGAGGATTACTATCATAAAGTTCGCTTACTACAGCTGCTTGCGTCACTGCAATATCATCAAGCACTCCAAGTACTCCAACAATAATTGCACCGAGGAGTAACCCAGTAAAATCAAGTGTGCCATTTGTATTTAAATTTAAATACATCGACTCATCTGCACTAAAACCAGAAAGACTTGTCATCTTTACCGCCACAATTGCAAAAAGCCCAGTTAAAAACACTGCTATCATTGTGCCAGAAAAAGCAACAACAGACTCTCTGTTAAATCCGTGAGTGAAAAATATAGCACCGAAGAGAATTCCACTTGCAACCAAAAAACTTGCAAGTAGTGGATTCCACCCATTTAAAAGTCCTGGCATCAAGACATAGAAAATGACAAAAAAACTACCTGCAAGAGCCAAAAGCGATCGCACCCCCTGCCATCTTCCAAAGAGAATAATAGTGCCAACAAACAGTAGTAGGAGTATAGCCAATGAACCACGACGATCTATATTTATAATACCGTACCGCTCGGTTCCATCTCTATCTACGTTGTAGTTAAAGTAAAACCTATCTCCTTTATCAAGTTTCAAATAATCATTTTCAATCCTCACGACTTTTCCTACCTGAGGACCGTCTAAAATCTCTGCTTCGATGGCTTGGAACAAATGTTTCGCTTCTGTACCCGGTATTTCTTTGATTTCACTACTTATTACCTGTAAAACTTTTCCTCTCCATGTGCCCTGATAATCACTATAAAGCTCCTGCGCACCAAGAGTGGCAGGCGACATAAGTGTTGCTAGTAAGAAAATAAATAAAAATTTTTTAATCACCTTAGGTATTTTTTAACATTATTTTTTAATTTTGAAAAATCTTTTTTTCAGAGTACATGCGCCGAGTACAGCCAAGATAACACACACTGCATACACACTCAGTATGTCAGTATAGCTATACGGTACACTGCGAAGACTTCCAAGGACAACTGTGAAAACCCATGACACAAAAGACACTGCTCCACTAGCTATAATAAGAGAAGATTTTTTAAGAAATGTTTTCGATTCTTTAAGCTTCAAACCAAGATGATCTTGGATATGCGGAATATGAATGGTGTGGAATATGATGCCGTTAAGCACAATGACACCTACAATAGTTACCTTAGCAAGAAACTTTGCGGATGCGAGATACTGTGCTGGATCAGTTAAGAAAATAAGAGTTCCTGACACAAACAATACACTAATTCCCGCCCACACAAACTTCCCCCCTAACTTCATAAAATCAAGTTCACGCTTAGTAATTCTCCCGTCCTTAATGGTGTCAAAAAACACACCATCACTTACAAACGCACCACCCGCACCAATAATGGCACCGAACACATGAACTATGGTATAGAGAGTCTTTGTGTCAATAAAATCAAACATAAATTAATTCTAACAAAAAAACTCTGCTTTATACAGAGTTTTTTTGTGGTTTATCCAAGGGATAATTTACGCCGGCACATGCGAAGCTGTCTCTCTGATTTCTTTATCTATCATATGTCCCTCCATATCGAGATCATAGATAACAATAGAACCAAAAGGAAATTCTACGTGTTCAATACCTTCATCTGAAATATGTTCGATATATTTCATCAATGCACGAAGAGAATTGCCGTGTGCAACAACAAGCACGTTTTTTCCTTCTTGCAGTCGTGGAAGAATCTTTTCTAAAAAGTACGGGACAACTCGTTCATATACTACTTTTAATGTCTCGCCATTTGGTACAGGGTAATCCCAACCACGACGTAATTTTTCAAATTCTAGCGGTTCTAGTACTTTCTCCATCTCCCATTTATTTTTTCCTGTATAGTCGCCGTAGTCTCGTTCATTGAGCGCTGCCGAGTGTTCAGTCGGTACTGTATATTTCTCGCAGACGTTTAATATACACGAGAGCGTCTCTATTGACCGCACAAGCATTGAAGCAAACGCGCAGTCGATTGAAATATCTTTAATCAATACACCCATGTCGTTTGATTTCTGAAAACCATACTCATCGAGATGTCGATCTCGAGTCCCTGTCCATTTTCCAAGTTTGTTCCACTCCGACTCATGATGACGAGCAATGATAAGTTTACCCATATGTTCTTTTGTATGTTCTTCATTCATTGCGATAGAATTATTTATAGTTACAAGAAACAAACTACTCTTTAAATTTTCTGATTTCCTGTGAGTAAGCGGGTACATCTCCTACCCGAAGTGAGGCTTCATTGATTGAAAACTTTTTACGCGCTTCTTCGATTGAAAGAGTGGTGTCCAAAAGTCCATGTTTTAACGCAAGCTCGTCTGCAGATGCAGTGAGCCATAATTGCCAAGAAAAAATAGAAAGTCGTGAAGGTGAAAGCTTGTTTACATGAGCTGCAATAGCCGAAGTACAGTTGGTAAACAAGGTGTTGTACCAGGCAGGCTCTGTAGAAACAAGGCTATTCATTTTCTCCAACATATCCACCAAAAGAAGTCTGCCGTTTTCTGGTTTTTCTAATTTTACTGGATACACATATACTTTGTCTTTACGTAAGTTGGCTCGTAAAAGCACTACGTCTCGCTCATTTGCTGCTATGTAGATGAGTGGATATGTGCGTAGTGCGCCTTTCCAAATACTATACGACTGTGCTTTAGTCTTACGTGCTTCAATACTAATAGCCAAGAAATCCCCATTGTTAAACTCAAAAGAAACAAACGTATGTGCCGCAGACTGGTTTTCATTGAACGGCTCGGTCACATACCAGATCTTTTTGAGCTCTCTTAGGTCATAGACTCTGTCATAATACCCTGCCTGCATATCTGCCTCAGTCGGACCATAGCGGAAATTTCTGACATTTTTCACTGTCACCAAGTCTCCATTAAATTCTGCTGTTGAAGGTATTGCGAGGTGCTCTTGCCAATCCCCCTCCAGAGGAACAGACTTTACACCCTGCCAGACGAAGAAAACAGCAACAAGAGAAAGTAGCGTAAGAAAAGTTCTCTTAACTATTTTGTTTTTAAAAAAACTCATGATTATTGATTCAAATATCGATATGTACGCATGCCCAATACTGACCCAATTATAGGAGCAAGCACGTATACAAAACTAAACGAACCAATACCCAACGCAACCGCAGGATTAAGAACACTGTTTGAACCCAAAAGTGCTGCAATACCAATACCAAGCAAGAGTGAACCTCCAACCACGATACCACTCATCTGATGTGGTGTTTTTTCATATACAACCGAAGCGATGCCGAACGTAAAGAAGAACGTACCCAAAAGCTCAGCAAAGAAAGTCATTCCCGTATTAAAAACTGAGAGATTAACTGCACCTTTTGTACCAGACACTATAAACACAGCAATAATAGCTCCGATAAACTGACTGATAATATAAAACAGAGCGTCCTTACTACTGATTTTCTTAATTGACCACGCACCGATAGTAACTGCCGGATTGATATGTACTCCTGAAATATGACCAACTGAATATACAAAAAGTCCCAATGTTAACGCCGCCAAAAACGGAGTCGACACTTGAAAGTTACCCGCTAATGATAATGCAACGATTAATGTAAGGGTAAATGTACCCAATGATTCTACAATATATTTTTTCATGTCTTTATTATATCACTATACTACTACTCGTATATAGGCAATCTTATAAACAGTTTACCACGGTAAGAAAAGATTTCTTAAACCTGCTTTCAGTTCCTGAATTCTTCTTATTGTTGCAGAACTGATGTTTTCAGGAAGGCTATCAATCGGAAACCACTGTGCATCTGCAAGTTCCCATTGTTTTACAAATCGAGTGGTCAGAAGCTTAACTACAAAAATATGGATTTCATCCTGTTTACCCTCATGGCCTGATGTGTATATGCCGAGCTTGTACTCTACAGAATCAATATCAAGGTCAAGTTCTTCTTTTAATTCTCGAATCACACAAGTTTCTGGCGATTCTCCCTTAGCCATTCCTCCTCCCGGTATTGTCCAATATGGGAGGTTGAGATTTTTTACAAGTAAAACATTATCTCCATACAGTACCAAAGCCCGCGCTCCATAGGTCTTCGGCCGCAGTATCTTCCAGTACACCCGAGCAAACGGATACAAGATATATTTGAATAATTTTTGCTTGAAGTGAGAAAACATATTAATTTGTTTCCATAATTTCATAAATCTTCCGAGAAAGTTCCTCCATTGGAAATCTCTGCCATGGCCACTTTGTTTTTAAAAGTGTAAGCACTGCGATAGAATAATGAGAATTTTTGCCCACTACCACCCCCACATCTCCGTTATATCTCAGTATTGCATATCCTTTTTGAAATACAGCTTTAATACCTCGATACACATTCCATTTGTATCCATTGATCTCAAGCCAGCCACCCTTTCTGTAATAGCTTTTAAAAACAGAAAGATTTAAGCCCCCTCTTTTGTCTCTATTCCACTTTAATAAATATTCTTTTAATTTTTGAGATACCCACTGACTACAAAGCTGATTGGTTTCAATTTTATAAAAAAGTTCTGCGAGATGTCGTGTATTTGATACAGTAATTTTTGAAACCCGATATTCCCCTTCTTCTTTCAGACGGTCTAAAAATTTTCGAGTTACGTCACTTCCTTCCCAACCATTTGGAATGATAATATGTTTGTTTATATTTTGCCGATCAGCAATATCAATGAGAATATTTGCCGCAGTATTGTCGCTCCGAGTGAGCATGAGGTCGAGCAAATAGTCGAGAGTGACTGTCTCTCCCTTCTTCAAAAGTGGTCGATAATCCTTATGAGTACTTTTTGGGAAAAACCTAACATTTGTATCAACTTCATTTAGAGAAGAAATCAGTACAACATCTTCAAGTTTTCTTTCTTCTACGTCTATTTGTCTCAATATTTCTGCAGCGACAAAGACTTTATAGATACTTGCTGGATATATAAAATGATCCGTATTAAAACCTGCAATCTGCGGCTCTGACCCCTTCAGATCAATAATTGCAACAGATATTTCCTGTGGTCGTAAAGACAAGCTCTCTACAATTTCTTTTATCTTTTGACTCAACTTAAGGTTTTCTTTCATTTCTTTATGTCTTCTCCGTAATAGATAATAATTAACTGTTACCCAACTGATTAGATCTGAGGTCCACCGAGTTTCCTTTGGATATCATACATCGAGGTTTTCAATCGTTCAATTTCTTTCTTTAAAATCAGAGGATTAAGTTGAGAATG
>JAPLZY010000014.1 GCA_026394775.1 Candidatus Zambryskiibacteriota bacterium | reverse complement strand
TGAAATGTATTTTAATCACAAACCGAGGGAGTGTTTGGGTGGCAGAACCTCATACGAAGTGATGATGGAAAAAGAGTGTGGTATGCTGATTGAATCATTAACCGTTAACTTTCCTGTTCGTATTGAGGGGTAGGGAGAGGAAAGTTCCAACTTATGTATTATAGAACATTTAATGTATTTTTGTCAATAGCTTTACTAACAAAAGTTATTTAGGTTTTTTAATGTTTTAAAATGGCTTTACTGAGAGACCTTTTGGAGGCTCTACAGTTTGTCTCAGTTTCTTGCATCAAATTAGCTTTATTTGTACACTGGACACATGGAAAACACTTACACAACAGGAGATCTTGCTCGGGTAGATTATGTCGTTTCGAGAGATCAAGAAAATGCCCTGCGGGCAGAGCTTGAAAAGCGCACTGATGCAGAGGCAAATCGTATTCGCCAGTACTTAGCAATGCCTGACCTTTCTCGGACAGAAGGCAGTCCTCTTCACGAGATTAAAGATCGAGTAACTACCCTCCCTATCCTTAAAAACTTCGATCATATCGATATTCCTGAAATCCTCGGGACCGATATTCTTTTTGACCTCTTTGACTTTGCACCAGACCACGTAGCTCGCAGCAAGTCAGACACCTACTATGTAGATGAGAAAAATGTACTCCGTACTCACGATACCGTGATGTGGTACTACTACCTCAACCTCCCTGAAGTAAAGGCAAAAATAGCTGAAGGCAAGTCTCTTGGTGTGATGTGCTATGGAAAAGTATACCGAAAAGATGAAATTGACCGAAAGCACATGAACATCTTTCATCAGATGGGAGGTCTTTTCCTTCAACCAGACTCACTTGGCATTATGCCCCTTGACGAACTTAAAAAAGTTCTTTCAGAAATCGTACAAAGCACTTTTGGTGCGGATGTAAAATATCAATTTCTAGACGACACCTTCCCGTACACAGATCCGTCACTTCAGATAGAAGTGGAGATCAATGGAAACTGGGTGGAAATAATGGGTGGTGGAATGCCAAAGAAAAGTGTACTTACCAAAATGGGACTCGAAGGCTACAACGGCTGGGCTTTCGGTTTCGGCCTTGAACGCCTGGCGATGATCGGCATGGAACTACCTGACATCCGCCTCCTCTGGTCAGATGACGACCGTGTAAAAAAACAACTTAAACTGGGAACTAAATTTGTTGAGGTCAGTAAATACCCACCGGTGGTTCGTGATATTTCTTTTATCGTCCAGAATATATTTGTACCAAATGACTTTTTCGATCTCGCTCGAGATATTGCAGGCTCTATGATGGAAGAAATGGCTCTCGTCGACACCTACAAAAACGATGCCAAGTTTGGAGAAGGAAACGTAAGTTATGCATTTCGTATTATTTACCGTTCTCTCGATCGCACCCTCACCAACGCAGAAATAGACACGCTTCACAAAAAACTTGAAGAAGCGACAACTGAGACTTTTGGAGCAACCATAAGATAATTATTAAAATTAGTATTCATTAAGTTTATGAAATTATATTTATCCTCATTTGGTTTAGGAAATAAACCCGAAAAACTATTTGAATTAGTAAATAAAACTAACCCAACAGTAGCCATCATCGCAAATGCTCTTGATAATTTTCCTGATGCTCGAATCAGTTTTTTAAATGATCAAATAGAGTCTTTAAAAAAACTTGGATTTAATGCTGAGGAATTGGACTTACGAAAATACTTTAATAATCAAGACGAATTAGAAGCTTTTTTGCAAAGCAAAGATTGTATCTGGGCAACAGGAGGAAACGCTTTTCTTTTAAGAAGAGCCATGAGATACTGTGGCTTTGATACACTAATTTCCTCTTTGATAAAGGAGGATAAAATTGTGTATGGAGGATTTAGCGCAGGGATAGTTGTACTTCCTCCAAACCTGAGAGGTTTCGAATTAGTTGATGATCCTCACAGTCTTACAGAAGGATACAATGCAGACATTATATGGGAAGGATTAAATTTAATCGATTTTTCTCCAGCTGTGCACTATAAATCTGGACACTCTGAATCAAGTGATATGGATAAAGTAGTAACATTTTTTGAATCTCACAATATCCCCTACAAACCCCTCGCAGACGGGGAGGTTTTTATAATCAAAGACGGTGAAATTGAACTTGTTCAGTAAAAGTACTGATACACATAACTAATGAGCAAAACTCGTGTTCCCCATTGAAAACATTGCTTTTCTCTGGTATTATGGTTCTTTATGCTTGGAAATCTCAGTAATACAATCATGTACGTACTGCTTTTCATCTCGCTCTATTTCGAGGTGTTTATTATGATTACCTACATCGAACATCGCCCTACTATCAAAAAAGAAAACAAACGAGCACTCGAGAAGCCTAAAAAATACCCTACTGTGGCTATCATTGTACCCTGCTGGAACGAAGAGACGACCCTCTCCAAGACAATACACTCTCTCTTAAACCTAGACTATCCGAAAGACAAACTTGAAATTATTGTAGTTGACGATGGCTCCACAGATAATACATGGGAAGTACTCCAGAAATTTAAACAAACAAACCAAGTAAAAATTTTTCAAAAAGAAAATGGCGGTAAATACACTGCGCTTAACTTTGCCTTACAGCAAAGCACCAGTGACCTAGTCGGCTGTCTCGATGCTGACTCATATGTAGACAAAGATGCACTGAAGCACATTATTCAGTATTTTGATGAAAAGACAGTTATGGCGGTTACACCGTCTGTTAAAATCTATAAGCCAGAGACAATCCTTCAAATGATACAGAGTGTAGAGTATGGCTGGGGTATCTTTATCAGAAAAATACTTTCATACCTTGGTGCACTCTATGTGACTCCAGGACCATTTTCACTCTTTAGACGAAGTGTGTTTAAAGAGATCGGAGAATACAGACATGCACACAACACAGAAGATCTTGAGCTTGCTCTGCGAATGCAGGCTCATTCTATGAAAATAGTAAACGCACACAATGCTGTAGTGTATACCGTAGCACCACGCACACTAAAAAAACTCTACAAACAACGCCTCCGATGGACATTTGGTTTTATTAAAAACGTCATAGATTATAAATTTATTTTTGGAAGAAAACAGTACGGAAATCTTGGTATTTTTATTTTACCGATGGCTTCTGTATCTATCATCTCTGGTGTCTATATTATTGGTACTGCACTCTACAACCTTCTTCAGAGTGCATTTCATACTATTCAAAAAATATCGACTGTCGGTATCAACACAAATTTTGAAGGAAGGTTTTCATTCGACATTTTTTCAATCAACACCGAGTTTATTGCACTCGCAAGTGGAGTCGCTTTTATAGGCACATTTATTATAGTATTGGTGTCTCGCAAGATGGCCGAAGGAAAGCTTTCGTTTGGAATGGACCTTGTATACTTCCTCACCTTATACACCTTTATTGCCCCTCTATGGCTCATAAAAGCCCTCTATAACGCACTCTTTAGTGTAAAGACGAGTTGGAGGTAAACAGCAAAAACACTTGTCAAAGCAGCTAAATACTGTATAGTAAAAAAATATTTAAATTATATGAAACAAGACGAAATTAACTGGAAAAAATACATACTTTCATTTCTTATCACCGCTGCCCTGTTTGCTACTATTTTGTATACGAGCAACTACTTTAGCGAAAGAAAGCTTGCTGAGGTGAAAAACATACAAGACAAAATAGCGATCGACATTCTTTCATCTGAAACTCAGTTTGCACTTCTTGAAGCATCTTCATGTAAGTTTGTAGGAAGTACAAGTCTCTCAACAGAACTCTCTTCTCTCGAAGAAAAGCTCGCGGTGACAGAACAAGACCGAGGCACCGATGACAGTGAAATACAGTCGATAAAACGCTTCTACACCCTCCTTCAGATCAAGGACTACTTGCTCATGAAAAAGATAGCGGAGAAATGTAAGACATCTCCCCTTTCAATACTCTATTTTTATTCAAGTAAAGGAGAATGTGCTGACTGTGAACGACAAGGCTACATACTCACCAAATTGAGACAAGAATACCCAGAAGTTCGCGTATACTCTTTCGATTACAACCTCGATGTATCAGCTCTTCAAACACTTATTTCTATAAACAAGATAGAAAAAAATCTACCCGCACTGCTTACAAACGATGAAGTGTACTATGGTTTTCAAGACGTTGTAGACCTAGAAACAAATATCCCAGAACTTAAGGCGCTCAAAGACGCTCGTCTCGCAAGCTCAACAACAGCAACCAGTACAAAAAAGAGATAAAGGGTGTACACCCTTTGTTTCGACGTCGCATCTCTGAAATAACACATTAAAACCCCGAAAGGGGTTTTAATGTGTTATCTTGTGCTTATTTTCTTCTCTACAAAAGAAACTCTCTTAACAAGTGCCTCAAACTCACTCCTATCTACTTTTTGCTTTAAATCGTTTTTGATAATCTCAACATCAGATTGGACGATATCAAGTGTATCTTTAGTCTCAGTCGCTTTTACCATAAGACCGCCAACCATTTCAGCTAGTCCAGAAAGTTTATCTTGAAAATCCTCTGTGAGTGCACCGATATGTCGTTTAAGAGTTGCTTCTATACGTCTGTCGGCTCTCTCCTCTATACCTTCCAGGTGTTTTATAATACGTTGATCAGCTTTCTGATCTTTTTCTTTAGAGCGCTTTTCATGAGCTTTATCAAGCTCAGTAATAGCTTGTTTTATATATTTTTTCATTTGATCATCTGACATAACATATAAATTATATCACGCTCCAAAAAGAGGAAATAGTGGATAAGATATTGAAGCATTACGCAGGACTTGACTTAAGTACTTAACTAATATTTAACAGAAACCAGAGGTTAACTATTTGTCTACAGTACTAACTCAAGAAGAATGGGAACAAGTGATTGATTTGTATAGCCTTACTAGTTTCCAGGGCCGTATCCTAAACCAACTGCACCAATCCAATAACGCTCCTACCTTTGTGGAAGGATGGATTTACAGAGGAGAACAGCAAATCAACCAAATGAGGAGTGAATTTAAGAAAAAAGATCTGCCTTTTAAAATACTGGCCTCCTGGGATAAAGCTCCTCGAGCGCGCAGAAAATATTTTGTTCAGATTGTCCGCACCTAACGGAAACAAGAACCGTTGGGGTGCGGTTTTTGTTTTAGTTTTTAATATACTTATCCATTCTCCATTTTCTACCTTTTCCTTTATTTAGGTTTTTAAAGAAAGGTGTGAGTGCGTGACAATTGGGACAAAGCAGCCTTAGGTTGGATTCTTTGTTGTTTTCAGCATCCCCGTCGATATGGTCGATTTCCAAAGGTACTGTACCCGTAATTGGGTGCACTTTATTCCAGCCACACATCACACATTTATTCCCAGACTTAGTAATAAGATATCTTCTTAGATGCGTGGAGATATTTCTTGCAGTAATTCCAATGTTTCCCTGTACAGTTCCTTTCTTCCACAATTTCAACCACTCTGCATGCTAATGATTCATTTGACACTGATTGGAACAGTACTTTATTTTATGACGGAGTAACATTTCAACCCCGCATCCATGACAATACCTAGATTCTTTCATGGATTAAGTATACCATTACATACCCATAGTGATGGTATGCACTTATCCACATTAAATGATGAGCCGCTCTACGAGCGCAGTACACCTTGTCGATCTTTTGAGTACAAAAGCTCTGGCAAGGTCTTGCGAAGACGTAAGACGTCTTCTCACCTCTCAGAGTCTCCCAATTCGACTCTGACAGAGTGGCAAAAAACACTCTTGCGAGTGTTTTTCTGGAGCCACCTGTCAGAGTCGAACTGACGCGATCCAATTTACAAAATTGGCGCTCTACCAACTGAGCTAAGGTGGCTTACTTAATGATTCTAACAAAAATTTTACTCTACTTCAACCCCTATTCAATGATATCTTTTTTACTCTCCTCGGCACTTACTTCCTCATCTTTCTTCGGTTCAGCGGATATGTCCTGAAGGAAAGAAGAGACCGATCCATTACTTCGAAGCATCCGCTTATTACCTTTTAGTTTTGACTGTGACTGGTAGTATTTTTTATACACCCGATCTTTCATCTTTACTAAAATCTCATACGTATACGAGGGTAAAAATTCAAACACAAAAAGATTAAAAATCTTTTTGTAGAGTTGATATTTTTTAACAAGAAATTCGAGAGCATCGTCCACTCTCTCATCTGCCTGTGCAACAACTCGGGTCCAGAGCGGAAAGTGCCCAAGCTTTTGTTCAATCATTTTAGTTCCAATCATTGCAAGTAGTGCAACAAACGATGATATAAAAACTGTAATTGTCATAGATTTTCTTGTTAGCAGCCATCGAGGCAAAATGCCTATTTGACTCCAAACCGCACAAATCGACTGATTTCAATTTTTTCTCCAAATTTTTGAGTACCTGCTTCGATCAAATTTTTGATTGTGAGATCTCCGTTTTTAATAAACGGCTGCTCAAGTAAAACTTGTTCATTGAAAAATGAATCAAGTTTGCCACTCAAAATCTTCTCTTTAAGTTCTTCTGGCTTGCCTTCTACTTCAGGAGCAAATACTTCCATAGCTTTTGCGCGAGACTCTTCACTAATCTCTTCTTTTTTCAAATACCGTGGATTTGCTGCAGCAATATGCATTGCTATATCATATGCAAGTTTTTTAAATTCTTCATTTCCTGAAACAAAGTCTGTCTCACACATAAGCTCTACCATGGCACCTACTGTTTTTGTACTGTGAATATAGCTTTCTACAATACCCGCACCAAGCTCACGGTCACTTTTTTTAAGAGCAGATTCTGCACTTCTTTTCTGTAGGATAATAACAGCTTTTTCCATATCTCCCCCTGCTTCTTCGAGAGCTTTTTTACACTGCATTACTGAGACACCTGTCTTATCGCGAAGTGTCTTGATAAGTTCTGTTGTAATTTCCATGAGAATTTTAAATTAACAAATAAATTAAACTTTTAAAACCGAAGAGAGCTGACCTGCTTTGTACGCTGCAACCACTTGATCTACGAAGTATGCGATACTTGCTTTTGATGAATCGTTACCAGGGATAGGGTATGTGCTGTCTAAAAGATTGCAGTCTGAACCAACGAGTGAAATGATAGGAATATTGAGTGCTCGAGCTTCTGCAACCGCAGAATATTCTCGTTTTGTATCAACAACAAACACTGCCTGAGGCATTCCTTTAAGGTTTGAAAGCCCTGTGAAGAAGATCTTCATTCGGTCGATTTCTCGGTCAATCAAGAGTCTTTCTTTTTTAGTATATTTTGCAAGCTCTCCTTTTTCTTTTTCAACAAGTCGATTTTCAAGTTTGTTTACTCGCTTTCGGATTTCTACGAAGTTTGTGAGTGTTCCTCCAAGCCATCGTCCAGCAACATACGGGAAGTTCAGTGCCATTCCTGCTTTTTCAATCGCTTCTTTTGCTTCACTTTTACCACCCACAAAAAGAATAGATGCGTTCTTAGATCCAAGTTCTTTTACAAACTCAAGCGCTTTGTCGAGTGACATTTTTGTCTTTTCAAGATCAAAAATCTCAATTTTGTTTTTAGTACCAAAAATAAATGGCTTATGTGAAGGGTGTCTACGTGACTTTACGAAACCAAAATGAGCCCCAGCGGTAAAGAGGGCGTCAACTGTGTTTAGATCTGAAGTTTTATTTTTTTCCATATATGAGGGATAGTCTACCAGATTAACGGTCATTCTGCAAGAGAACGATATAGCTAATAAATACTGTTACCCAACCCCTCCTGAATAGATAATAAATAGGTTACCGTAGTTTCCATATGACTATGGAAACAAAACAAGATGTATTAAAGGATTCTTTGGAAGGATATCTCACCTCCAGTAGAGC
>JAPLZY010000032.1 GCA_026394775.1 Candidatus Zambryskiibacteriota bacterium | reverse complement strand
TGCAATTTCTTTTTGAGAAATACTGCGTTTCAAAAGAGACTCGATTACCTTACGTTCATCAAGAGAAATGTGTTTTCCTTTGTTTCTTTTTTCATTCCGTAAGTATACAAAAGAATTCGAATTCTATCTTTAAGTTGCCAAGCCAATGAACACACTCTCTGGAGTTTTGTTCTTCGTAGCGTTCTTGCCCTACATCTGGGCAATCATAAACTATGAGACAATACCTTCTCCCGTATCGTGGGCTATCTGGGCAAGTGTTGATACGCTTGTCCTCGTAGCAATGAAAAAGGAGAGGGCATCTATCGGTCAGATCACGGGAGCGGTTGCAGGAGCGTGGGTTATCACTACTCTCGCAATCATTTTTGGGAAGCCGACGATGGGTTCAATTGAATGGGTCAGCATTGCAGGAGCTGCTTTGGGGGTCATCATCTGGCAGAAAACAGGCAATGCTGTTCTTGCGGTAGTTTGCTCGCAGTTGGCGACTTTCGTCGGAGCTTTTCCGACATTCGCTAACGGTTACGCAAACCCTTCGCAGGAAAACCCAATCGCTTGGACCATCTGGCTCGTGTCGTGTATCTGTGCCTTGTTTGCCATTAAGAAATGGAACTTGGCTGAAGCACTTCAACCAGTCACGTTCACGGTGATTGAAACCGTGATGGTCGTCCTTGTTGTTATCCGTCCCCACTGGCTTTTATAGCAGTGGGGCGGTTTCTTTTTATACGAGTTCTGAAGTAGTTTGAAAATAAGGCGTTCCTAAAATCCCTGAAAACTCCATTTCTCTTTTAATTACAACCCAATTTGCAGTTCTGAATGCGTCCACTGTACGGAGCAACGAAGACGCCTTAGGGCGTTTTTTGTTGCTCCGCGGAGTAAAGCAAAGCTTTACGTGTAGGGATCGATACCCCTACCTCTTTTAAATTTTTGAGTGAAAGCTTAAAGTAAAAAAGATCACCCTACCCGCGGAGCCATCAAAAAGACCTTGTTTATCAAGGTCTTTTTGTATGACCTATATAGGGTTCAGAACTTATGTATAATATAACTATGAAAATCCCAGAACTAAAAATGAATAGAGCAAAACAACTAATTTATACAAGTAGGCATATTTCACTTGCTACTACAAATGTAGACGGTTCACCCCATAATAGTCCTGTAAGATTTTTCTATGATGAAAAACTTGAAAATATATATTGGGGTTCAAATGCTGAAGCACTACATTCTCAAAATATATTAAGAACAGGTCAGATATTTGTGGTTTTATTTGATAGGATAGAATTTGGTGGTGTTTATATAAAATGTGAGGGTGGTCATATCCTAGATGGAAAAGAATTAGAGGTTGGATTGGAGATTACTAACTCTTCTACAGAGAGTCTGAGTCAATTCAGAATGAGGGCTTTTATCGAGTTTACACGATTGACCCTCGCCAGCTCGCATTAGCTTTTTCTGTAATGCCTGAAGCCGTTTCATCCAATGGGTGAGGCGGTTTTCTTTTACCTAAAATTGGTTATAACTTCGTCTATCCAGCGGGTTCAAATTATGCTTGTATGTATAATTATGCTATAATATATTTTTAAATATATGAAAAATCTCACCTATCGCATTATTGTAGAACCTGATGAAAACAACACATATCATGCATATGTGCCTGCTTTACCTGGCTGTCATACATGGGGAGAGTCGATAGAAGAGGCTCGAACCAATATGAGGGATGCACTCTCTGTGTATTTACGAAGTATTATTGCTGATGGAGAAAAAATCCCTGAAGACAGGGGATTGGAAATGTTTGAAACCATCTCAATGCCCACTTTAGTCTCTGCATAATTTATTTAAATAATGCCTCACTTACCGGTTATCAAAGATAGGGATTTGATTCGAGTATTAGAAAAGCTTGGATTTATCAATCATCCGGAACGAGGCACCTCTCATCTTGTTTTTGTTCATTCTGATAAAAGACGTACTGTTGTAGCACGACATAGTAAAGATATTCCTCGAGGTACTTTAAGATCAATACTTCGTGATATAAATATTTCTCCCGAAGAACTTCGCAAATTACTCTAAACTTATTGCAATTATATACTTAGTCTATGCCCACCCTTTACATTATGTGCGGAGTTGGATTCTCGGGAAAATCTACTCTTGCTAAAAAGATTGCTGAACATACTGGTGCGATGCTGGTCAGCCAAGATGCCCTCTATTTTGAGAAAGAAAAAGAACTCAATCTTGATTAGGATAATGATGACCAGTGGAGAATGTTACTTGAGATGTGTAAGGAAATAATCTATCAGAATTTAAGTGAAGGGAAATCGGTTGTGTATGACAGTACCAATACTCGTTTTGAACATCGTGAAGAGATCCGAAAAGTAGCCGAACCTTTCGCGGTACCGACAAAAGTTATCTTTCTCGATACTCCTATTAAAGTTCAAAAAGAACGGCAACAGAAAAATCTAGAAACTGGAGAGCGTCATGATGTAAAACAGGAGTATCTTGATCAAGCTATAGCAGAATTAGAGATACCTACAGAGGCAGAAAATGTGGTTGCATTTAAGCCAGATGATAGTCTTGAACTGTTTTTAGAAAAAATATAAGTTGTTTTTCTTTTTATATAAAAAACAAAACACCCTCCAGGTGTTTTGTTAAAATTTTATAATGCGTACCAATTTTTGAGCCAGCTTTTCATACTTACTATTTCAGTATTTTGAGCTTTGATAATCTCCTGGGCCAAGTCTTTAATCTCTTGGTGTTTTGCATTTTGGAGTGCAAGTTGTGCCATCTCCACTGCGCCTTCGTGGTGAACGATCATCTTTGTCAGAAACGCTTTATCAAAATCATCTCCTGTTTTACCTATGAGAGTTGCGTTCATGTCAGTCATCATTTGAGACATACTCATACGTTCGTCACCCATCATCATTTCGCCATTTGGCATCATGTGACCCATAGGGCCGGTGTTTTTTGAGGTACTGTTTTGAGCGATAAACCAACCGCCAAAAAGTCCGATAATTAAAAATAGTGCGCTAAAAAGTAATACTTTGTTGTTTTCCATAGTTAATGAGGTTAAGCGGGTAAATGTATAACGGGTCTATTATATACTATGCATAATGAGGTTGCCCAGAAGCACAAAAAGGCTTTTTTGAGGTCAGTTATCCACTGAATTTTAGAGTCTGAGAACAGGAGGAAGTGTATACTATATATGTATTCACTAATCAAAAATATATGAATATACGAATCCAGGGACCACATCTTCCCCTAACTGAAGCTATTGAGGAGTATGTATTGAAGCGGATAACACCGCTGGAGAGACTGGTAGCTGACCCAAGTGTTGTGTGTGAAATAGAGCTCGCAAAAACCACAAATCATCATAAGTCGGGAGATATATTTAAAGCAGAAATAAATATGGTGTTACCAGACAAGCATATTTATCTCGTGTCTGAAAAAGAAGATCTCTACAGTGCAATTGACGATGTGCGAGAACAGTTGGACCACGCTCTTTCTATGAGAAAAGAAAAGAAGCAGACATTGTTTCGACGAGGCGCATCGAGAATTAAAGATATTATTAAAAATTTAAGAAAATCATAATGCAAACAGGGAATTTAAAAGCAAAAGCACGTCCTGTACTTTCTGTCTTTGTGCTTGCATGTTCGGTGGTTACTGTGGGACTTTTATTTATAATGCAGAAAAGCGAAGCTACTCGTGAGGCTCTCGCTTCACGAGGGGACTACTCGGTTTATTTAGCAGATTGATTGCCACGGATAAAGTCTTCGTAAGACATTTCGTTTTTACCTTCAGGTTTAACAGATTGGAGTACAAGCAGACCATCTTTTAGGTCTGCTTTTGTAATAAGTACGCGGATTTTTATTCCATTATAGAGAGTAAAGAAAAAAGTTCCTGGCCAACCTGCAAATGCTCTGACTTTGTGCACTATTTCCTGAGGTGTATCTTTTTCAAGATCTACTTCACCATCTGATTTTTGTATTTTTTTACAAAATGTTGCTTCTGTGTGGTTTTGTTCCGTTGTCGGTTGGGTATTCTCGACCCAAGCTTGGAGTACGTCGACGAGCATCAGAGCTCCTTTTTTAGCAAGGGTTTTTTCTGCTACATCTCTGTATGCATCTTGTGGAAGTATATCTCGAGCAATCTCTTCTTGGGCTAAGATAGGGCCATGATCCATCTCTTCATCAAGTAGAATAATGCTCACACCAAAAGAGTCGCCTGAGAGTATTGTGCTTTGTATTGGGCTTGCACCTCGATGTAACGGAAGAAGAGATGGGTGAATATTGAGCATGCCTTTTTTTGGCAAATCTAAAATATTTTTTGGGATAATTTTTCCGTATGAAGAAACAATACCCACGTCAAAAGGTCCGTGTGCTAAAAGCTCGGTAAATGCTTTTTCTGTACGCAAAGTTTTTAACTGCACAACAGGTATGTTTCTTGCCTCGGCCCATACTTTTGCAGGGGGAGGTGTAAGGACCATCTTCCGTCCTACTGGTTTGTCTTCGGCGGTTACAACACAAGTGGGGATGATGCCTTTTTCTTCGAGTGTGTCGAGTGTATCTTTTGCAAACTCAGGTGTTCCAAAAAAAAGTATGTTCATACTATTTTTGTGTAGCTATGTGTTCAGGGATAATCTCTTGAACATTTTTTGCTTTATCGATAAAAAGAATACCGTCGAGGTGGTCGATCTCGTGTTGAAAGATTTGAGCCAAAAGGCCTGAAGCCCCGATTTTAAATTCTTTTCCAGTTTCGTCGTATGCAGTAATGCTGACCTTGTGAGCTCGGGATACTTTGCCGTAGAGGTATCGCACTGAAAGACAGCCTTCCTCAAGTGTTTTTCTGTCTTTTGAAATTTTGGTAATAACTGGGTTGATACAGATCATATTTTTCCCCACCTTATCCTTGTGTTTTTTTGTAATCTCAAAAACTTTGTGCGAGACGACAAAGACACGAAGTGACTCGTTGATCTGGGGTGCGGCTATTGCAACACCGTCGTCTTGAGACTCAAGTGCCACAATCATTTTCTTGATAAGAGTCTCTATGCGACTACTTTTTATATCTTTGAGAGGGACAGTTTTTGCTATCTCTCGCAAGAGGGGATTTTCTCTTTGAATGATGGTGACCATAACACCTCAAATCTATCACAAAAGTGAATCAGGGTCTATTTTAATCTGAAACAGAGGAGAGAGAGACCTGAGTTTTGAAAGAAGGGTTTGTTCTATCCATTCGTCCTTTTCAAGCACCAAAAGTCCATGTACTACATAGGTCTGGTTTGCTCCTTTATGAAAAGATTCAAATAAAGAAAGGTCATGAGGTTTTAAAAATTTCTGAACCTCTTCCATGGCTTTTCTGGCTTCTACTTTTGTACCTTCTCGGCTTATCTTTATGAATGTTTGAAAAGGTGGATAGCCGAGGCTTTTTCGTATCGAGATTTCTTCTCTGTAAAAGTCTGATAGGTTACCTTTGAGTGCATAGTCAAAGACACTCTGGTCGGGCTGTCTTGTTTGGACTATCAGTGCTTGCTCGGTAAGACTGCGAAGTGAAAGTAAGATATGCATGATTTTTTCATTGATTCGAAAATCAGGTATTGCAAAAAATGCGTCGAGTGTGACAACGCCGGCATTACTTATTTTTTTTGTAAGATAGGTGAGAGCCATCTCGGTGCCAAGTAAAATACTGCCTGGATGGTCGTAGAATTTGTCGATAAGTGTTACTGCTTGCTTGTGAGTTTTGATACGGGTTTTATCCATCACAAACACAGTGATTTCAGGAAACAGATTTTTTAATTCTTTCTCCACCGTCTCAATACCAATTCCCATGGTCTGCAGATTCCAGCTTCCACATCGAACACATGTTTCGTGCGCATTTCGTTTGGTGCCGCATTTGTGACAGAGGAAAATATTTGTCTGACTCGCATCAGCACTTCGTTTGCTGTAGGTTGTCACCGGTGCATTGCATTGTCTGCAGGTAACAGTGTCGCCACAGTCATGGCAAATAGAAAGAGGGGCGAGACCTTTGCGACCACAAAACAAAAAGAGAAGTTCGTTGTGTTCTTTATTTTGTTTGATCAGTTCTTTGAGTGCTGGTGTAAAAATCTCAAATTTCTTATGTGGAGAGTTTTTTGGACGTCTCGCGTCTATCAGTGCACTTTCAGACGTCGAAAGAGAGCGAAATTTGAGCGTGGAGAGTTCGGCGTATACGTCATTTTTCTGTTTCCATACTGTCTCAATACGCAGTGCCATGTCTCCAAATATGAGTTTGATACCTGAAGTCTTGGCAATAATCTCCGCCGCTTTTCGCATATCAACATAGGGACGTACTTGCCCAGCATAGCCTCGTGAACTTTCTTTTTCTACAATAATAGTGCCGATGTCGTGTCGAGGAATACAAAGGAAAGAGCCGGTGCAGAGGATGAGGATTGGATGTGTAGAGGCAAGTGCTTTGTTCCATGTCTCCACGATTTCTTTTTTAGAGAGTTCTGTATGAAAAACAAATGAATAATCTTCGATGCCCTTTTCAAGACTTTGTTTAGCTGTTTTTATATCTTCGATTGTGGGAAGTACAAAACATACGCTCCCTTTTCGAGCAAACTCTTCTCGTATGTAGCTTTTATACATCGCATAGCGTTCTTCGTCACTTGCTTGAAGTACGAGCACTTCCGGGGCTCTTTTGATTATTTTTATTTGAGGTTCTTTTAAAACTCGCACAGACTCGACGAGTACTTTGGGAACTAGACATGAAAGTACTGCACCAGTAGACGAGGCGGTGTATTCTGCTATTGATTGAGCACTTTCTATAAATGAAGGAAGAAGAAAAGTTTTCTCGTGAACAGTATCAATTTTTTTGATCGCATATGTCAGATTTTTAATCTCTTCTTTTTTTGATGATACTGGTGAGGAAGAAACAACGATACCGTGTATTTTTTTGTTTCGAAGAGGGATTTCTACCACAGATCCAAGAGGGATTGTGAGTCCTGAAAAGTACGTAAGTGTTTCTTTTGAAATAGCTTTGGCGATAGGTATAACTTCGAGTATATTCATGTCTTCATTATACCACGACCATCATTAGGTTTTCTCCGTCGAGCACGTAGATGAAAGAGTTGTCTGTCTTGAGAAACAGCGGTCTTGCGCCCGTGTAGAGTGGGTAAAAGTTTGCTTTGTTGAGGTCTGCATCTTCGATTGCTTCTACTGCGTATATTCCTCTATCTCCTGCAAAGATAACAGCATCTGTCCGGTCTTTATAAAAGTCGAGAGAACGAAGCGTGTCTTTTGGAGTAAGTATAGTGAATGTTTTTTCTCCCGTGTCTGTTTTTATTGACATAACAATACTATTGTTTTCTGCCCAGAGGGTAGCGTTTCCTTGTTGACGAGGTTTTTCTCTTGTTGGTAATATAGTGGCGTTTACATTTGCACGTATACTAAAATATTCAGGATCATTTTTGGTGACTATTTGACCTGTGGTTGTTTGAGTGACAAAAAGTGGTGATATTTTTACTACAGTATCACTCGGTATTGCTACTTTTTTAGTCCATGGGAAATATCCTGCACGACCTATGATCACTTCATGGTCTCTTACACGGAGAGGTATTTTGACTGTTTCGTTTTCTCCTTGGGTTGTTATTATTTTTTTACTATCGACATATACACTGGTGCTTGCAAGCTGGAGCAGTATTTCAAGTGAGCCGTTTTTTGCAACAGTGAGGTTTGGCTGGAGACGGTATCCACGCACTCCTAACAGTACTATGACGATAAACGCGAGTAAAAGTAGTAAAAGGTATGGGTGTTTTTTTGCATATTTGGTCATATTTGGATAGTATAAGCGATATGAGTATTTTCTCCAAAAAACTAGGAATTGATTTGGGAACTGCAAACACGCTGGTGTATGTTCCGGGACGCGGAGTGGTTCTCAATGAACCTTCCGTAGTGGCTGTTTCTGAAGAGGATAATAAAATTTTGGCAATTGGAATTGAGGCAAAAGAAATGATTGGTCGTACACCCGAAGCGATCATTGCGTATCGACCTATGAAAGATGGTGTGATCGCGGACTATCGAGTGACAGAAGCAATGCTTCGGTATTATATAGACAAAGCTCTGGGTAAATGGAATTTTATCAAGCCAGATGTGCTTGTCTCTGTGCCTGCAGGAGTGACCTCGACAGAACGCCGAGCGGTGATCGAAGCGACTATCAAAGCAGGGGCAAAAAATGCCTACGTGGTAAAAGAGCCAATCTTGGCTGCTATCGGTGCGGGGATTCCGATCCACGAAGCGATGGGGAATATGATTGTGGATATTGGTGGAGGGACGACTGATGTGGCAGTGATCTCTCTTGGAGGTATTGTTTCATCTATTTCAGTAAAGTGTGCAGGCAACAGGCTCGATCATTCGATTGCAGATTATATTAAAAAAACATTCAACCTCGCTATTGGAGACAAGACGGCAGAAGATATCAAGATCAAAATCGGCTCAGCGATACCTCTCGACGAAGAGCTCGCCATGCAAGTGAAAGGACGCGACTTCATCTCAGGGCTTCCGCGAAGTGTGGAGATCAAGACAAATGAAATAGTAAAAGCAATCGCAAAAGATTTGAGAGATATTGTGAAAGCTATTAAAGATGTGTTGCAGGAGACTCCACCAGAGCTTTCTGCCGATATTATTGACCGAGGGATCATTATGACCGGAGGTTCTTCTCAGTTGCGTAACCTCCCTGAGCTTGTGTTGCGACGGACAGGAGTGAAAGCACAGCTCGCTAAAGATGCGCTTTACTGTGTGGTGAAGGGGACGGGGATTGCACTTGAACATCTCGACATGTACAAGAAGTCCATCATATCCAAACGATAACCGCTCTGGTCTTTTTCACCAATCTCATCACCTAAAATGTAATAAAATATTCTCCGCCATGAGCAAAGGGATGGGACCCATTGCGCAAGACGTCTGCAAATATTTTTTACATTTTATGCACGACCTTGGCGAAAAATCCTCAGAGATTCTTGGTGTGGATTGAAGATAGATTGCTATACTTAAAGAAATGCAACAACTAATTGATTCGTATAATAATTCAAAAGACCTTCATCATGCGTATGTGTGCGTGGGGGATGTTGAAAGTATATTTCCTAATTTTGAAAATTTTCTAACAGACCATCTTTCATTTGGTATTGTAGGTAACCCAGACTACCGAGTGTTTGTGGAGCCGACACTTTCGATCGATACTGCACGAGCACTCGGTGTACTCCAAGCACAGAAGAATTTTTCAGGCGAGAGGCAAATTTTTGTTTTGAAAGTTGGCTCAATCGGTGAAGAGGCTCAAAATGCACTGCTTAAAATTTTCGAAGAGCCAACACCACAAACTCATTTTTTTGTATTCATCCCTCAGGACACTTTGCTTCCAACACTTCGCTCAAGAGTTCGAATGCTACATCAGGCACAACAGGAAGGTATTAAAACTTCTTTTTTAAAACTCTCACTTCCTGAGCGTCTCGCATATATTAAAAAAATCACTGAAGACATTAGTGATGAGAAAAAGACAAAGCAGTCTGCAATCGAACTTATAAATCAAATAGAGACAGAACTCTACTCTGACGGGGGAGTAGCAGTACATTCTTTCGAACTCGCACTCTGTGAAAAAGCTCGTACGGCACTTTTTCCACGAGGCGCGATGACAAAGATGCTTTTGGAACAAGTAGCACTTTCTATATAAATGTTGATGGGGACCATCGGGCGGCGGCCGCCCGATGGTCCCCATCAACACGAGGTGTATTTTTGTTTCTAAATATTTCTGGTATAGTAGAGCACATATGGCATACGATTTTAAAGATTTAAAAGCAGGTATCGGAAGTACACACGACTGGCTTCGGGCAGAGTTTTCTGGTATTCGCACAGGACGAGCAACTCCGGCACTCCTGGACTCTGTGATGGTAGAGGCGTATGGTTCACTCATGCCGATCAACCAAGTAGGCAGTATCTCGGTAGAAGATGCTCGTATGATGCGAGTCTCTCCTTGGGATATGTCTTTAGCTAAAGCAGTAGAGAAAGCGATCATGCTTGCTGACCTTGGGCTTTCTTTGGCGACTGATGATAAAGGAGTGCGAGTGAGTTTCCCAGATCTTACGTCAGATCGTCGAGCGAGTCTTATTAAACTTGCAAAACAAAAGCTCGAAGAAGCACGCATTACTCTTCGAGGGGAGCGCGAAAAAACAATTAAGGATATTGAACGACGCGAAAAAGAAGGGGAGATAGGTGAAGACGAAAAGTTTCGTCTAAAAGCCGAGCTTCAGAAATATATCGATGAAGCGGGGAACGGCCTCGAAGAACTCTTAATGAAAAAAGAGAAAGAAATTGGAGAATAAATTTCAAATTTATAATTTCAAATTTCAAAAATGAATGCGTTTTAAAATTTAGAATTTGAAATTTAAAATTAAACCCTATGTCTATCATACTTTTCATCATTATCCTCGCCATTCTTATCTTCGTCCACGAACTCGGACATTTTTTGGTTGCAAAAGCGTTTGGTATACGAGTCGATGAGTTTGGACTCGGCTTTCCACCTAAATTGCTTTCAAAGAAAATAGGCTCTACCACCTATACATTAAACGCGATTCCTTTTGGAGGTTTTGTGAAGATTTTTGGCGAAGACCCTCATGCAGAAGAGATACGACCAGAAGACCGACATACGAGCTTTTATTACAAACCAAAAATTGTCCAGGCTCTCGTGCTTGTAGCCGGAGTAACATTCAATATTATATTTGCATGTCTTTTGTTTATTGTTGGTTTTATGATTGGTCAGCCTGCAACACCCGACACTTCACGCTATGGTGAAATAGAAAACCCAAGACTAGTGATCACGACAGTTCTTCCGGGAAGTCCTGCACAGAAAGCGGGTCTTGTGGCTGGTGATGCTATTTTGTTTGTTGAAGCAAGTGGTAACAAAAAAGGTGCACAGCTCGATACAGAGGGCAACCTGACAGCAGAGCGAGTGACAGAGGTGATTACTGAATCAAATGGAGAGAAGATCACCCTCTTGTATCAGAGAGCAGGTGAGACACCTCAGACTGCTTTTATCTTGCCGACAGATACAATAATACCCGGGAAAAAAGCAGTGGGTATTTCAATGGACACCGTGGGGATATTAAAACTTTCTTTTCCTGAAGCAGTACTCCAAGGAGTCATCACCACTGCACAGTTGACCCAGGCTACGGCAGTAGGACTCGGGCATTTTATCTGGAACGCTGTCACGCTCAAGTCTGATTTCTCTCAAGTCTCAGGTCCGGTAGGTGTTGCAGGTGTAGTGAAAGAGGCGAGTGTGCTTGGCTTTGTGTATGTACTTTCTCTAACATCTCTTATCTCAATCAACCTTGCAGTTATCAACCTCGTTCCGTTCCCTGCACTCGACGGAGGAAGACTTCTTTTTGTGGCCATAGAGGCGGTGACCAGACGTAAAATACCGAGTAAATTTGTGACGTGGGTGAATGCTTCTGGTTTTATCTTGTTACTTGTACTTATGGCTGCTGTTACTTTTAGCGACATAGCAAAGTTATTCTAGAAAAAGCAAAATCACTTCATCTACGTTGTTGCATCTCAAATTTTGATGCTCATCGTACATTAGTACGTCTGCGCTCAAAATTCTTATGCGCCTAGTATCTGAAGTAATTTAACTTCTTCTAGAGTGGTACTATTTAAAGAATTGTTAACAAGAAATTTAAACTGAATTTTTTTAATACCTAAAATAATGGCTAAATTGAGCCATTATTTTATTATATAATTGGACAAAATTGAATTTGATGATGAAACGCTTGACTATTTTTAGGGGTGTGCTACAAATATACGCAAGGAGGTATGTCATTATGACTACCAAAGCCAGCTGTTCTTTTTTCGCCGCCCCGGCCTTCCATACGAGCTGTATCGGCGACGACCCGCCGACCGCCGCCTCGGTTAACCTTAAAGACTAAGAAGGCCACAGCCGGCGTCCGCGAGCAGTACCGCTTCCGCGGGCGAGCAATCCACGTATGGGTCGCCCGCCCGCAAGGCAACACCGAGAGACGTTTCCCTCGGTGCAATAATAGTTTGTTCTTCCGGTTTCTCCTTTCATTGATTTCGGCTCCCGCCGAAACGAGCGATCCACAATACCTTCCAAGGTAAAGTAGGGTCGCTCGATTTTTTTATAAAAATACATAGGTCTCACCTATGTATTTTTTTCATAGTAACTACATAGGTGAGACCTATGTAGTTAAATCTCATAAATTACATAAGCACTGCTTGCACGCAATGCTTATGTAATTTATAATGAGGGGATGAGACAAACAAAACTTTTTACAAAAACACGCAAAGAAGCACCTGCAGATGAGGTGTCAAAAAACGCACAGCTTTTGATCCGTGCAGGATATATTTCTAAAGAAATGGCAGGTGTGTATACTTTTCTTCCACTCGGACTCCGCGTACTCAAAAACATTGAACAAATAATCCGAGAGGAAATGAATGCAATCGACGGTCAGGAAATGATCCTCACTGCACTCCAAGACAAAGAAGTGTGGGAAAAGACGGGTCGTTTTTCTGATGACGTGATGGACGTGTGGTTTAAAACAGAACTAAATGCGGGAGGTGTGGTAGGGCTTGCACCGACACATGAAGAGCCGATCACTCGGGTGATGACAAACCATATTAGCTCCTACAAAGACCTCCCAGTATACGCATATCAGTTTCAAACAAAGTTTCGAAATGAAGTGCGAGCAAAAAGCGGTATCATGCGAGGGCGAGAATTTCTCATGAAAGACCTGTACTCTTTTGATGCAGACCAGGCAGGACTCGATGCATACTATGAAAAAGCGAGTGATGCATACAAAAAAATATTTGATCGTACAGGAGTAGGGCACGTAACCTACAAAACATTTGCTTCAGGTGGCGCGTTTTCAAAATACAGTCATGAGTTTCAGACCGTGTGTGAAGCAGGAGAGGATTTGATCTATGTACATGAAGCAAAAGGTGTCGCAGTTAATAAAGAGGTACTAACAGACGAAGCACTTCAAGATCTTGGTATTACTCGAGAAGAACTAGTGGAAAAGAAATCTATTGAAGTAGGTAATATCTTTAAACTCGGAACTAAATTTTCAGAACCTTTGGGACTCATGTATACAGATGAAGAAGGGAATAGTAAATCTGTAGTAATGGGCTGCTATGGTATTGGACCAAGTCGCTTGATGGGGACCATCGTTGAATTACTTTCTGATGAAAAAGGGATTGTATGGCCAGAAGCTGTGGCGCCATTTCGAGTTCATTTGGTGATTCTTGGAAACTCTCCAGAGGTTAGAGTGGCGGGGGATCTCTTTTATGAAAAAATGAAAACTCTGGGGGTGGAGACTTTGTATGACGACCGCGAACTTCGTCCAGGAGAAAAATTTGCAGACTCAGACCTTATTGGTATCCCGACACGAGTGGTAATCTCAGAAAAAACACTTCAAGCAGGAAAGCTCGAAGTAAAAAAGAGAACTGCAACTGAAGCTCAAATGATGGATGAAGAAGAATTTTTAAGAACGCTATAAGAGATTGATGGGGACCATCAATACAAATTTCTTTGATGTGAAAAATAATGGCTCAAATGAGCCATTATTTTATTGTTGAAGTGGATAAAGTTTAATGTAATAGTAAAATACTTGACTATTTTTGTTGGTATGCTATAATTTTGCATATAGGAAAGTCCTCTCCCTACCCCTCAATACGAACAGGAAAGTTAACGGTTAATGATTCAATCAGCATACCACACTCTTTTTCCATCATCACTTCGTATGAGGTTCTGCCACCCAAACACTCCCTCGGTTTGTGATTAAAATACATTTCA
>JAPLZY010000009.1 GCA_026394775.1 Candidatus Zambryskiibacteriota bacterium | reverse complement strand
TATTAGTACCGTCAGTGAGGAAGAAATGCAGGAAATACTTTCCTTTCTCAATGACCGACCGAGAGAAGTGCTTGGGTTTAGAACTCCAATGAGTTATTATGTAAATATTCAATCTGTCCTACTTGAGGGGTAACTAGAGGTTTGAACTGTACTTCTATATAATACACCATATAAACTTACTTGTCAACTCTTTCGATCAGACTTTTTTTCCTGTATGATTGCCATATTAACCCTTAATAAGACTCATTATATGGCAAATATAAACCACAAACCATCAAAATACATGCTTAACTTGTTGCATGTACTCCCTGCCCTTGTAGAAGATAAGACCGATATTGTAAACACAGTTGTTGAAATAAACCCTGGAACAATCAGTAAATATGAGATTATTACCGAAACAGGCCAGCTCAAGCTCGACCGTGTAGGATATTCCTCTCTTGCCTACCCTTTTGCGTATGGAGCAATCCCGCACACATGGGACTACGATAATGACCCCCTCGATATCTGTATTGTTAACCTTTTAGAGCCTCTCATTCCAAACTGCCTTGTAGAAGCTCGTATCATTGGTGTTATGAAATTTGAAGATGCAGGTGAAATTGATGATAAAATTATTGCAGTACTCGCTGATGACCGTCGAAGTGACCATATTCAGTCAATTGAAGACATCGGTGATCAGTTTAAAAAAGAAACTACCTACTTCTGGGAGCATATCAAATACCTCAAAAAACCAGGAACTGGTATAACTAAAGGCTTTTTTGATAAAAATGAAGCCCTGAAGGTGATTGTTGAATGTGAAGAGCGTTACAATGAAATTTACCTCAAAAACTTCGAGTAATTTAATCTGCGTTAATCCACAGAAAATCCTACCTTACTTACATAAGTGTAGGATTTTTTGATATAATGGCAGGACGGATATAGTGACCGCTGTATCTATAAAATTAAACTAAATTTATATGAAAAAACATTTATACGTAAACATAATCGCACTTGTAGCACTGACGTTGCTTGCGCCAGCAGTGTATGCACAAGAAACAGGTACAGCAGCCGCTACAAATGTGGAAGTTACTGCCTCTACGGAAACTAGCGAAGGTGGTGCCATGCGAAAACCACTCGTACGACCACTGAAGCCAGAACTCCGAACAACTATGCAGGAAGTTAACAAAGAAATCAGGGGCGATCGAAAAGATATGCAAAAAGGTATCAGTGAGGATCGTAAAGCTATGTACGAAGGGATAAAAGAGGACCGAAAGATGATGGCATCAAGCACCGCATCTACCACACCTGCAATGCGAAAAGAATTTCGTGAGGGTGCACGGGAGGATCGAAAAGAATTTAGAGAAGAAACAAAAGAAAAACGAGAGGATTTTCGTGACGAAGCTAAAGAAAAAAGAGGTAATGCTCGTATTGAAACAATGGTTAAGATTGTCGTTACACGCCTCAATGCAACCATTACTCGTCTTGAGAAGATAGTAGCAAAGCTTGATTCACGTATTACAAAAATTCAAGAAAAAGGTGGTGATGTGACAGTAGCGGTAGCTGCTTCAGCAGAAGCGAAAACATTTCTTGCAAGTGCAAAAGTAAAAGTAGATGCTCTTGTTGTTCCCACAGATAGTACAATTTCATCAAGCACAGCAGCTACTCTAAAAACACAAGCAAAAGCAGTGGAAGAAGATATCAAAGGTGCACATAAGGCAATTGAGAAGGCGTTGAAAAGTTTTAAGGGTATGAATGTTCAAGCAACAACAACCACAATAACTAACTAATATTAACTATGGAAAACGAAACACAAAACACAACCTCAGTACCAATGGATACAAACCCTGCACCAATGATGCCTGATGAATCAAAAAAATCATCTACGAGTGGTATTGTAGGCACTGTGATAATCATTGCTCTTATTATCCTCGGTGGTTTATATTTCTGGGGCAAACGAATCAATAACCAGAAGGAAGCAACTGCTCTTATGAACCAGGAACAAGTGGCTTCACAGGAAGCAGCTGTGATCCAAGCAGTAAGCGCACAAGACGATACTGCATCTCTCGAAGCTGAACTACAAGCAACTCAGACTTCAGGACTTGGTGCCGAATTACAGTAAATCTCAGTTTACTCTCAGACAAAAGCTCCTCGAAAGAGGAGTTTTTGCATGAAAAAATATTTGCATTATTCGTAAAAATTCGTATCATTCGTATATTCACTAACCCATATATTTATTTAAAATGTCAAAAAAAGACTATACAAACCTAAATCTTACTCGACTCCCCCTACAAGAGGTGGAGATAACAGGTGAAATTACTTCTGAGAAAATGGGCTCGATGCGTAAGCAAGCAATCGATTCTTTGAAGAAAGAGATCACTCTCCCTGGTTTTCGCAAAGGAAATGCTCCAGAAAATCTAGTTATTTCTGAGATTGGAGATATTAAAATCCTTGAAGAAGCTGGGGAAATGGCGCTCGAAGCAGTCTACCCTGACATTATTTCTGAACTCAAGATCGACCCGATCGGTAAACCAGAAGTTATTATCACTAAAATTGGTCTTGGAAACCCTCTTGGATTTAAAATCAAAACCGCACTGATGCCCGAAGTGAAACTTGGGGACTACACAAAAATCGCAAAAAAAATATTCAGCACTGAAGAAGCTGTTGAAGTGACCGAAAAAGAAGTAAACGATGTTATACAAAAACTCCGTGCCAATGTAGCTCATGCAAAAATGCATGAAGCCGAAGGACTAGATGAACACGACCACTCTCATGGCGAGATTACGGACGAACATCTCCCGGAAGTTAATGAGGATTTTCTCTCTGAGATCGGTGGCTTTGCTTCAGTAGAAGACCTCACAAGTCGGATAAAAGAAAATTTACTTAAAGAAAAAACTTTTAAAGCAAAAGATAAAAAACGAACTCAGGTACTCGAAGAGATTATTACCGCATCTACAATAGAAATTCCTCAGGTTATTGTCGATGGAGAGCTTGAAAAAATGAAAGCTCAGTTTCAAGACGACCTTGCCCAATCAAATATCAAATTTGAAGACTATTTAGCGCATATCAAAAAAACAGAAAGTGACTTAAAGACAGAATGGAAAGATACGGCGATAAAGCGAGCAAAATCTCAAATCATCCTCAACACTGTGGCGCGTGATGAAGGCATTAAACCTGAAGAGGAGGTGGTGAAACAAGAAATGAACAAAATCCTCTCAGAGTATAAAGACGCTGAACGTTTCCGTGTGCGCATGTATGTCGAGACATTCCTCGCAAATGACCTTGTATTTAAATTTTTGGAGGAACAAAAGTAAAGCAAAAAAACACCGCAGTCATTGCGGTTTTTTTATTCACGACGTAAGGTGAGCAAAATACAAAAGTATTCTTTTGTATTTTTGAACTGAGGTGAGAAGTGAGTGACCTCACTTCGCAAGACCTTGATTATCTGTACTCAGGTAATCAAGGTGTACTGCTCCTGTAGGGAGTGGAAAAGGTTTAATACCCTTTATAATAAAAATAGTGCTGATGCCGCTATCGCTGCTGTTTCTGCTCTTAAAATAAGAGGACCTAAAGAAAAACCAGAAACATTATATGTTTTAAAGAGTGCAATTTCTTCCTCACTAAATCCTCCTTCTGGGCCTACAAAATATGCATATGAATACTGAGTATTATTGGACGAGAGATATTCTTGTATTGGCGGATACCCTGGATGAAAAAAAATTTTCTCTTGTGGCAACACTTCACTTTCCAACAACTCACTCTGTGTCATAAGTGGATGAACTTTCAACAATTCCCCTCTTCCTGACTGCTCAGTAGCCTCAAGGATTATTTTCTCCAAACGCTCTGTGTTTATTTTCTTTTTCTCACTTCGCTCGGAAATAATCGGTACGATATTGTTTACACCAAGCTCCACTGCTTTTTGCACCACCAGCTCAAAGTTGTCTTTCTTGATCAAAGAAAGACAGAGCCACATATTTTTCCCAGACGGTGGAGTTTCTTTTGTTTCAAGCACAGAAAGCTCTGCTTCGGACGCAGACATTTTCATAATAGTCGACCGACAGTCTACCCCACTTCCATTAAATACAATCACCTGACTACCGACATTGTATCGAAATACCTTTCTCCACTGATGGATCAAGTCTCTGTTTGTAATAATGACACTTTTTTCTTCTATTGTGTCTGTAATATAAAATCGATGAAGTCGCATCTATTGATTATGCGATATTTTTAGATAAAGTAAAAGTCCTGGTGTAATTTTTTTCTTTTGCTATAATAGTTAACATATCAACAATCAACCACACACATGCTTATCCCTACAGTAATTGAAAAAACAACCAACGGCGAACGTGCATACGACATATATTCACGCCTCCTTAAGGACAATATTATCTTTCTCGGTGGTCCGATCGACGACCATGTGGCAAACCTCGTCATTGCCCAGCTTCTTTTCTTACAATCTGAAGACCCAAAAAAGGACATTTCTATTTACATAAACTCTCCTGGAGGGTCTGTTACTGCTGGTCTAGCGGTTATTGACACGATGAATCACGTGAAAAACAGTATTTCCACAGTTTGTGTCGGCCTGGCTGCATCAATGGGCGCAATGATCCTGTCTGCTGGAGAAAAAGGTAAGCGTTTTGCTCTACCAAACTCTGAAATAATGATTCATCAACCACTACTTGATGGTATGGGAGGTCAGGCCTCAGATATTGAGATTACAGCAAAAAACATACTCAAAATACGCGAAACTCTCTATAAAATGCTTGCTAAAAATACTGGTCAGACACTATCTAAGATTGAAAAAGATGCTGATCGAAACTTCTACATGTCAGCAGAAGAGGCAAAAAAATACGGAATTATTGACAAAGTGCTGTAAAAAGATATGCTAGATTTTAGGAAGGAATGTACCTGTGCTTATATTACAGATTGAAAATCCTGGTAAAAGAACCCTATTTTTTTACTCAGGTAGCTTGTCTGAGATTGATAATATTCTTACTCAGACTGGATTTAAAATGGAGGTTGTTGATGGTATACGCGTTTGGACAATGAATCAAGCGACCGCAAGCCTTATAGCACCTCCCCACATCTCAACACTTGGACGAGACCTACTCTAGAACCACCACCAAAGGCCACGGGTGGTGGTTTTTCGGCTCAAATTGGACAAAAATAAAATTATATTATATTGTGTAGGCATTACCCATTTAAATTTGTGTAATTGACTGTTTTACTCTTCCCGCCTTGACTGAAACTCTGAATGTACCCACTTGTCCCTGAAATCATATTCTTTTAGGCTTCTGTGTAAGATGGTCGTTACCGTGCGTATATATGTCATTAAAAATAGTAGCGCTCCTCGTGGCTCTCGCATCCATGATAGGGCTTGGTTTAGGATACTACCTGCGTCTGATCATTTCTCTTGGAAAACGCGGCTCAATGGAGCTCGAACTTAAAGAAATGGAACTTGCAGCAAAGAACAGAGAAAAAGAGATTATTGAAGAAGCGGAACGTAAAGCGAATAAAATAAGTGAAGAAGTTCGAATAGAGGTCAAAGAAAAAGAAGAAAAAGCTAAAAAGACTGAAGATCGCCTCATTAAAAAAGAGGAGATGCTCGACAAGCGTCAGATCGATATTGACTCTGAAGTGGACATGATCAAAGAAAAGATCACTGAAGTAAAGGAAATCAGAGACAAAGCAGACAAACTAAAAGAAGAGCGCCAGGCCGAACTTGAACGAGTTGCTCGCCTTTCTCCTGAAGAAGCAAAGAAAGAAATCTTAGAAAGTACTGAACGCGCATACGAAGCGGATATTTTAGCGCGTATGCAAAAGCTTGAGCGAAATGGCGAAGAACAACTCTTGAAAAAAGCTCAGGATATTTTGGCGACTTCTATACAACGCCTTGCCAACTCAGTTTCAGTCGACATGCTCACCACCAGTGTTCCTATCGCTTCAGATGAGATCAAGGGTAAGATTATCGGAAAAGAAGGTAGAAATATCAAAGCATTTGAACGAATGAGTGGTGTGGAAGTAATAGTGGATGATACCCCCGGCTCTATCACTATCTCATCTTTTGACCCAGTACGACGTCAGGTTGCAAAAATGGCGCTCGAAAAATTGATCGCTGATGGCCGAATCCAGCCTGCAAAAATCGAGGAAATGGTGCAAAAAGCACAAGAGGATATCAACAAAGTGATTAAAGAAAAAGGTGAAGAAGCGGTGTACGAATGTGGGATCTTGAATCTTGACCCCAAGGTAGTAGCGATCCTCGGTCGGCTCCATTTCCGTACGAGCTACGGACAAAACGTCTTAGCTCACTCCATAGAAATGACTCATATTGCAGGCATGCTCGCCGCAGAGCTCGGTGCAAATGTTCAAGTGGCTAAAGCAGGTGCACTCTTGCACGATATCGGAAAAGCGCTCGACCATGAAGTAGCTGGGACACATGTGGAAATCGGCCGACGAATTCTTCAGAAATTTAATGTGGATGAAGCTGTGATCAAAGCAATGCAGGCACATCATGAAGAATACCCATATGAAACAGTGGAGTCTATCATCGTCCAGTCAGCTGATGCGATCTCTGGAAGTCGCCCTGGCGCACGCCGTGACTCCGTAGAAAACTATTTGAAACGACTCGGAGAACTTGAAGGTATTGCAACATCATGTAAAGGTGTGGAAAAAGCATATGCTCTCCAAGCAGGCCGAGAAATAAGGGTTTTTGTGACTCCTGAAAATGTAACTGACCTAGAGGCAAAGAAACTTGCACGAGACATAGCAACACGAATCGAAAATGAATTGAAATATCCGGGAGAGATTAAGGTTAATGTGATTCGTGAGAGTAGAACGATTGAGTACGCGAGGTAAACATACGAATTAACGAATAATACAAATCTACGAATAGCTACGAATGAATTCATTCGTAGCTATTCGTATAGTTCGCATAATTTTCGTATTGTAGTCAACCCCTTGCGCTCGAAAAGCCTTGGTATATAATAAGAATATAGTAGATAGGGTATTTCGAGAGATTATAAATTTAGTTTACAACATTCATGAATAAAGCATCAATGGTAGAAGCAGTATACGCAGAGCTCGGCGGTACTAAAGTACAGGCTGAAAAGATAGTGGATATTATGATCGACGGTATTGTGAATACTTTGAAAAAAGGTGGTGAAGTATCTATCGCAGGTCTTGGTATCTTTTCAACAAAGACTCGAGCAGCACGACAGGCTCGAAACCCACGAACAGGTGAAGCTATCTCTGTTCCTGCTATGAAAGTGCCTAAGTTTCGAGCAGCTAAGGGTTTGAAGGATGCGGTAAAGTAATATTGAAATAGTAGTATTCTCTAGAGAATAGCGAAAAAGCACCAGAAATGGTGCTTTTTTGTAAAAGAAAATCTATTTTTTATATTTCTTATCCTCCTCATTAATCAGCTCAGTGAGATCTGAGAGTAGCATTGTTCGAGGATCTATTCCTATCGCAGTTGCTATCCTTACAACCTGGCTTATGTTCCACCCACCACCTGATTCACAGTTGAGAAGCTTTCCCAAGAATGAAGCATTGAGGGCGGCTTTATCTGCAATAGCAAGTATGGTCCGTAAACCAATTCTCATTGCAGCTATATGAATATTATTGGCAATCTTCACCCCCTGAAGCTCAGTGTAAACCCACACAAGTGAGTTTAATCGTTGTTGATTTAGACTAGCCACAACTTCTCCAAAACTTTTCGTTGCGACTAGCATTAACATTGAACTGAGCTCTCTTTCTATTTCAGTGAGTTTTTTTTGTGCAATTTCAATCTCTTCTTTTTGCGAGAGACGGTTATGCCCCCTCACCTTACCGAACCGGAGTTTTTGGGCACTATCATTTGCCATTAAAATCTCCTCCTTCTACAACTCACTGTATCATTATTATATTTATTGTCAATATATATAATCAAATTTAATCCATAATACTTATATTTATATAGGTGTAATAGAATATTAAATATTTTGTTGATAGTTATTGACAAATTTTAAGCTTTATAATAAGCTATTATTATGAATAATGAACATTACTCTCTTATTAAAACTCTTGAGTTTATCGGCTTCAGCCATAAAGAAGTTTTAGTGTATTTGGCGCTTCTTGAACTTGGGAAAGGTACAGTTACACAAATAGCTAGAAAAGCTGGTATCAATCGCCCGAGCGGGTACCACGTACTCACCTCTCTTGAAGCAAAAGAAATGGTAAAAGTCTCTGGTAAAGAGCCGAAACAAGAATACATTGCACAATCTCCTGAACATATAGAAAAACTTCTTACAAAAAAGAAGGAGGATTACGAGGTGTATATTAAAGAAGCGCAGAAAGTGATTCCTGAACTTACTTCTATGCATAACAAAGACAACCGTCCTAAAATACTTTTTTATGAAGGAAAAGAAGGATTAGAGAAAGTGTACGAGGATACTTTGGCATCTAAGGAAGAAATTCTTGCGTACGCAAGTGTCGACGATGTCCACAAAACCCTTCCCCACTATTTTCCTTCGTATTACAAAAGAAGAGCCGAAAAAGGGATATCAATCCGAGCAATTTTTCCTGATTCACCTGAAGCAAGAAATCTGCAAGCCTTTGATACAAAAGAGAAACGAGAATCTGTTTTAGTACCGACAGAAACATTTAGTTTTCACCCCGAAATAAACATTTATAATGATACAGTAATGATTGCATCCTGGAGAGAACAACTGGGTATTATTATAGAAAGTGCTGAAATTGCTGATGCAATGAAGAAAACATTTGAGCTGGCGTGGATTGGGGCGAAAAGTTTGAAAAATAAATAACAAATAACACCTCAACTGAGGTGTTATTTGTTCTATCGTTAAAGTATATTTACGTTAAAAGGACTAACATGCATTAGTCCCCGAATTCATACTTTAGTCGTATTGTGGATCAGAGCCCTTATTAGAACAGTGTGGGCAAATCCGAGTCTGCCCCCACTCTTCGCTTTCAACCTCACACCGAGGACATACCGCATGCCCCGGCAGACCCTTGTTGTTTTGTGCTCTGAGCCTAGCGAACCTATCTCCTTTCAGCTCAAGCACTCTTCTCTTTAATACCCAAAGTTCTTCTTCCTTAGTTAGTTCCATTGATCTGTCTCCGAAGTGAACTTAACATTATCTAGATTAAAAATCAAGTCTATGCTTAGCTAAGGACAGGAGAATCGCAGCCCAGATAATTTGCTCGCCGTCGCTCACAAATTTCTGCTGGCCCCACCTCGCTTGTTTTTCTTGGTAGAAAAACATAGCTGCGGTCAGTCCAATTCTCACGTAAGAGCGCGCAGGCACTCTTGCTCCATCCCTGTCAAATAGTAAAAAACCGGCAAAAGCCGGTTTTTTACTATTTGTGCGGGATGGGAAAATCGAATTCCCGTCTACGCATTGGAAGTGCGTCATTCTACCACTAAACTAATCCCGCGTCAAGTCCCCTTATGGAAACTTCTACTTATGTAAGCTCCATTATCCTATCAAAAAAAAATGTATTCGGCAATTGAAAATAGTTATATAATACAGCTATGATTCTCAACTTGATTACAAAAATCATACTTTTTCTCGGGCTTATATTTGGAATCCAAACTTCAACCGAAGCGCCTGTGGTTTTGCCGAACACAGAAAACCCCGTAGCCACCAACTCACAAAGCGCCCCAGACAAAGCATTGGTCAAACCAGTAGCAATCACCACCCCAAAAGCTACCAAACCTGCAATAAAACCGCTCCCAAAAGCATCTTCAATTCCAAAAAAAGAACCTGTAGTAACGCCGATTACTATCACTCCAGTAGCCACAAAACCAACTATCCCCTTTGAAACCATCAACGAAACTGCTCGTAAAGCAGTGGTTAATATTCTCTGCACAACACAATCAAGCGGAGCCCTTTCCCCGATCACTGGAAGCGGTATTATCGTAAGTAGTGATGGCTTGATCCTCACCAATGCCCATGTTGCTCAATATTTCCTCCTTAAAGATTTTAATAATAAAAAAGATTTTATTTCTTGCACTATACGCACTGGAAACCCAGCGTACCCAGCATACACAGCAGAGTTGGCGTATATCTCACCACGATGGATAGCTGAGCATAAAAAAGATATTTTACTTGCAAGCCCTAAAGGAACAGGTGAATACGACTACGCTTTTTTGCGTATCACTGGTCGTACAGACAAAACTCCTCTCCCCCCTTCATTTTCTTTTATATCTCCAGACTTAATTGAATTTACAGAAATAGGCACACCTGCTGTACTCGTCTCATACCCTGCTGGATTTTTAGGTGGACAGAGTATTGTCCAAGGGTTATATCAAAGTAGTGCGATAATAAACGTATCTGACCGCTATACCTTTGGAGACAACACTGTAGACCTCATCTCCCTTGGCGGAAGTGTTGTTGCCCAAAAAGGTTCTTCAGGAGGTGCTGTGGTCAACAACACCGGTAGCCTTATCGGCCTTATCTCTACAAGCTCAGATGGAGATACCACAGGAGCACGTGAACTTAGAGCGATTACACTTTCCTATATCAACAGAGACCTGATCAAAAATGCAAACACTACCATCTCTTCAATTGCTTCGAATAGCGCTTCATTTGCCACAACATTTAATGCAGACATAGCCCCAGGTCTCACCAAAACACTCAGTGATGTGATTTTGAAAAAGTAACTCTTGATTTATTTATACAAGTTGCTATGAGTATCGATAGTCACAAATAAAGCAATATCATCTGCTACCAGTCTATACACTACTCGTAAGTCCCCTCCAATATTGATACTTCGATACCCCTTATACTTTCCTTCGAGTGCATGATTATTAAGTATAGGGTTAAAAGGATCATTTAGAAAAAGATCCCTTCGTTCTTTAAATTTTTGTTTCTCTCCTGGACGCAATTTTATATATTTCTTTAGAAAATTTTTATGCGGAGTTGCATTCATAGGACTTATGATAAATTGTCGAGGTACTTATCCATATCTGCTCCATTTGAAAATACAGGAGAGAAATTTTTTTTGTTTTTAATATCCTTCTCTACAATAGCAACTAACCGCTCTAAAGCATCTGACATTCGAGGTGCACCTCCAAAATGAGCTTCCTTTGTTCGAATAAGCTCCCTTAAATACGCATTTAAAATAGTACCTAGAGGCAAACCTAAATCTTCCGCAACTTTCTGAGCCTTTAACTTAATATCTTTATCAGTCTTGATGTTAATCATTGTTTTCATATCCAAAGTATATACTTTAGATATGAATAGGTCAATCTAGCTAAACTGTTTTTCTGACTGTATCTGAGTTAATGCATCAAAACTATCTTCCTTCTGTGCCTTATTCGCTCGAGTAAAGCCACATTTTTCACACACTTGGATAATAGCATACTCACTTCCCTTCTTTTGTATCTCAGTTGGACGCATCAGTCCCTCACATTCGGCTAGCCGGTCTCCAGGGTCAACATCTACATGTTTAGACCACAAACACTGCGGACAATGATTGGTAAAACCATTCCCTACCACCTTTTTCCCACAATACTCACACGTAAAGTCTTCGATAGTTCGCTTGAACATTTCTAATATAGTTAAAAACTCAGTCGGGGTGCCGGGTGAGAAGTGAGCGACCTCACTTCGCAAGACCTTGCTAGAGCTTTTGTAATCAAAAGATCAACAAGGTGTACAGCTCCTGTAAGGAGTCGAACCCGGAGTCACCTCCCTTCGGGCCACAGAAGCGTAAAACGCTTCTGGGTAAAATTTAATTTGTTTTTTAATTTAAAGATTCAGACCAACGTCGGGGTGCCGGGATTCGAACCCGGAGTCACTTGATCCCAAATCAAGCATGTTAGCCGTTACACCACACCCCGACGTTATTCTTAATCTTAAAAAACAAATTAAATTTTACCCCCAAAACAATCAGGTTAGCAGTTCACACCACACCCCGTGGTAAAAACTTAATACCAAACCAGTCTACCATAAAACCATCAAATTACAATTTAAAGTATTACATCTTCCAACATTTTTACCCTACAAAGTCTTTTAGCTTGGTCTACATAGACCGTCGCTACATCAAACTGCCACTCTACTTCATCAGGGACATTTTTGTCCAAGAGATAGGACTGAATGATACGCGAGAGCCTCTTTAACTTCCATGGATGCATATTATCCTCAGGCCTATAACCACTCTCAGATGTTACACGTGGCACATCATCAAAGGGTCGCGAAACGCTTTTTACCTCTACAAAGTAGATTTTAGCGCCTTTGCGAGCAACAACATCAAGCTCCCCCCACTTTTTCAAATAGTTACGATCTGTGACTGTATACCCTTTTCGCTTCAAATATACACACACCGCATCTTCCCCAATCGCTCCCACTATCTGTTTCTGGGTTTTGGTACGTAACTTAGGCGGAGCTTTTTCTTTCATACTTATATTATACACCCATGTTACACGTGGCACCTCGTCTTACTAGACTCGGTATTTCTTCGCTCAACACTCGGTGCACAAAATTCGCTTCTCAAAAGAATATACTGGCGTATTATCTTGATTGCACATGTAGCACGTGTAAGGCGTATCAATGTTACTTATGTAACATTGATTACTGGGAGTTTAATTGGGAAATAAAATGATAAAGTACACGATTTTCTTTATTCAAAGCCATATTTTGAGCCTTTCAGTCACGAAGTCCTATATTTTGACAGGCGTCAAAGACTGTCCCTAATACACATGTCCACAGACTTATCCACAGTTTTCAACATATATTAGGAAAAAATGGCTTTAATAAAGGGAGAGTGTCTCACAGAAAGTCTTATTGTGGTAAAAAGTCCTAAAAACAAGGACAAAATCACACAAATGAAAAACCAGCCGTGAAGCTGGTTTTTCATTATTTGGTGCGGCCAGGGGGAATCGAACCCCCATCTCAGACTTGGCAAGTCCGTATTCTACCACTAAATTATGGCCGCATATTCTATTTACCCATGTTTTGAGCCATTAAATCAAGCCAGACAAGTATTTTGTTTTTCAACACTCTACTTCCTAAACCAATAGTGCAAATCCCATAAGAAACCCTTCTAGTTTTATGACGACCTTGTATGCAGGTACTTTTCATAAAACTATCTCTACCTAAATGTACTTTATTAATCCAATGTTCTTTACATATCTCTTCGTTGAGATCAGGGTAAAGAAGCAACCATGATTTTATAACACCTGGAGAAATATTACAAACTCGTATAAGAAAATTCCGGAAAATAGCTAAAACTCTATAGTCCGAGTTTGAAATACTTACTGCATATTTAGATGCTTTATTACCTTCACCATAGTACAGCCCCAAACCTGCGATAAACAAAGCGGTTTTACTGTGTATTTCGTACTCTATAACCGCATCACTTCTAGCTTTTTCGTATAAAGCATCTAAGTAGAGGCTTCTTTTATTATTTACCTTTTTTAGAACAAGTAAATCATTTTCTTTTCGATCAGCAACAAGCTTTTGTCTAATATTCTCTGATTCTGGCATCACCTTAAACCACTCAGAGAGCGTTGATTTGGATATTTTTAGAATATCTTTTATTTCATTGTAACTTTTCCCTGATAACCTTAATTCAACCGCTTTCTCTTTATCTTTTCTCATTACATAAGTATACCAGCTCGGTTCGAAAAAATAATCATTAGTTATCAACACTGTGCTCCCGGCAGGAATCGAACCCACATCCACGGTTCCGAAGACCGATACTTTATCCATTAAGCTACGGGAGCGAAGTTTTACTATACTATGATTTATTAAAATAATCCATTTTATGGTTAAATAAGCCTAAATATATGCTATGCTTTTATTTATGAACTTCACCATCCCTCTCGAAGTCTCACGTGTAACAGAAACGCTCGAAACAGCTGGTTTTGAGGCTTTTTTGGTTGGAGGTTGCGTCCGAGACCTTATTCGAGGAGCAAAGCCAAAAGACTGGGACGTGACCACAAATGCAACACCCGAAGAGATTCTTTCACTGTTTCCGCACACTTTTTACGAAAACAGCTTTGGTACAGTAGGAGTAGTCTCTGATGAAACAGAGGACCCTACATTAAAAACCATCGAGGTTACTCCGTACCGTATTGAATCTGAGTATTCTGACAGCAGACGGCCTGATACAGTAACATTTTCACAAAATCTAACGGATGATCTGAAGCGAAGAGACTTTACGATAAACGCACTTGCGTATTCTGTATCTCAAGGACATCTTGTTGATGAATTTAAAGGACAAGAAGATATTGCTTCGGGAATACTTAGAACTGTAGGGGAACCGAGCGACCGACTCACCGAAGATGCACTCCGTATTATGCGTGCTGTGCGGTTTCATGTGGAACTCGGCTTCACTCTTTCACGTGAAACAGAGGAAGCTATACTTAAACACGGACATTTACTCGAGAAAATCTCTAAAGAAAGGATCCGCGATGAGTTTAGTAAGATACTTATGTCACAACAGCCAATGAATGGCCTTCTCATACTCAAAAAACTAAGTCTACTTCAGTATATTGTCCCTGAACTCGAAAAAACTATTGGAGTAGAGCAAAACAGAGCTCACTCATACGATGTGTGGGAACATTTACTTCGAAGCCTCCAGACTGCGGCAGACAAAAACTGGCCACTTGATATTCGTCTGACTGCACTGTTTCATGATATTTCCAAGCCTGAAACACGCCGATGGGGGAAAGAGCAAAATACATGGACATTTTATGGTCACGAGGTGGTCGGTTCACGTGTAACACGAAAGATACTGAATGATTTGAAATATCCAAACAAACTAATTGATAAAGTGGTGACAATGGTGCGATGGCATATGTTCTTTTCTGACACAGAGCAAATAAGCCTCTCTGCGGTCCGTAGAATGATCGTAAATGTAGGACGAGATAATATATGGGATTTGATGAATGTACGCATCTGCGACCGTATAGGGACCGGTAGACCTAAAGAAGACCCATACCGTCTCCGTAAATATCATGCAATGATCGATGAAGCACTCCGTGATCCAATTACAGTGGGAATGCTGAAGATTGATGGTAAGAGATTGATTGAGGTTACACGTGGCACACCTGGACCAAAGATAGGATATGCACTTCATGCACTTTTGGAAGAAGTACTTGAAGACCCGACTAAAAACACAACAGAATACTTAGAAAACCGCTCTATCGAGCTCTATAACATGAATGAAAGTGAATTAAAAAAGCTAGGTGAGCAAGGAAAGCAAATAAAAGAAGAGGTTGATCTAAAAGAAATATCTCAAATACGAAAGGATCACAGAGTAAAGTAAGCAATATGAATATACGAATTGAAAACTTACGAATAGCTACGAGTGAATTCATTCGTAGCTATTCGTAGATGTGTATTTATTCGCATATTCGTATGTTTATCTACATTTATATACAAAAAACCGCTCAACGCGGAGACTGTCGCAGTCACGGCGGAGCGGCTAAAAGAAGTATTTCTCAGCAGGATTTAGGGTTCGATAATATCTCAAATCCAAAAAATATAGTAGATAGTTGTAGATAATATATCTCTTGCACCTATCCAACCAAGAAGACTTCTAGGGGAGGGAACGGCCGTTCCCAAAGTTGGGATCCATAGTAGGATCCAAAACGTACAAACGCACAATGTGAAAGAACTCGCAAACTCGACGGAATTGTTTTGTCTTAAAGACATGCTGATCCCGTTCTGGAATTACTATAACAGACATATAAAAGTCATGTAAAGGACTATGCTGTGGATAACTATTTTATCTTCTGTCTTTTATGTTAAAGATCGATGTCCAATTGAAGAGGGCAGTGGTCAGATCCTAAAATATCCTTATGTATCAATACGTTTTTAACATACGAGAGAAGTGTTTGGTCTACAAAAAAATAGTCGATTCTCCAGCCCACATTTCGTGAACGTGCAAATGTTTTCATATCCCAGTAGGTATACGCATCTTTTACATCTATGTTTTTATTTCTCCACACATCAACAAAACCTGCGTTTATCACAGCACCTATCCATGCACGTTCTTCAGGTAAAAAGCCTGTATTCTTTTCATTTTCTTTTGGACGAGCCAGGTCAACTGACATATGAGCCGTATTTACATCTCCACAAAAAATAACCTGCATACCTTTCTTACGCAGTTTCAAAATAAACTCAAGGAAGTGAGTGTAGAACTTTAGCTTGTACTCTAGACGCACTGGCCCTCCTCCACCATTTGGAAAATAACAGTTCAATAGCACAAAGTCATCAAAATAAGCCACAACAAGGCGACCTTCTTGGTCCATTTCTTCTATACCCATGCCGTACTCCACTTTATTTGGCTCTATCTTTGAATAAATCGCTACTCCACTATAGCCTTTGCGCATTTTAGATGAATTGAAATATGAAAAATAGCCGACAGGAGAACGAACTTCGTCAGGTAACTGATGTGCCTCAGACTTTGTTTCCTGCAAGCAGAAAATATCAGGGTTTTGATCAATAAGCCACTGCCAATTACCTTTTTTGTGAACCGCTCGCGCCCCGTTTACGTTCCATGAGATGATTTTCATTACTAAAAGATATTACCACACTCTGAGAATTTTTTACCAAGTGAGAAAGCATCATATGCTTTCGCAAGACCTTGTCAGAGCTTTTGTAATCAAAAGATCGACAAGGTGTACTGATCCTGTAAGGATCGCGGTATGATAAGATTGGTGAAAAAGACCAGAGCCGTGTCAGAATCACTTTTTGCTATGGAATTTCTTATGGATGTCTCGTAGATGCTTGTCAGTTACATGTGTATATATCTGAGTCGTAATAATACTTGAATGTCCGAGCAGCGCTTGCACTGAGCGAATATCTGCACCATTTGAAAGTAGGTCAGTAGCAAACAGGTGACGCATCGTATGCGGAGTGACTTTTTTTGAAAGACCTGCTTTGGTCGCATAGTGTCTGATGATCCGTTCTACTGAGTGGCGGTTGAGTGCGCTCGATTCCCTAAATCCGCCCTTGGCGGATCGGGCGACCCCGCTCTTGGACTCGCGGGGTTTAGCCATTGTATTTTTCCCTGTTCCTTCAACACCAATTCGCACAAACAAAGCTTCTTCCATGTCCTTTCGAGCAAGCAAATATGCTTTTACATGTTTTTTTGCCTCATCTGAAATAAAAACAACACGAACCTTTCCTCCTTTCCCTCGAATTGAAAGCTCATCAGAACTTAGGTCTATATCAGCAGTCAGCGCACAGAGCTCAGACACACGAAGCCCTGTCGAAAAAAGAAGCTCCATAATAGCTTTGTCTCGCAACACCTTAAGACCTGTGCCTTTGGGCGCTTCACGAAGACGTGTCAGCTCAGCACCTGTAATAAGGTCAAGCGATCGCTCACTCACTTTTGCAAGCTCAATACGCTCTGGGGACACAGACTTTACTCCTTCACGAGCCAAATATTTAAGGAACGCTCGAAGGGCAATGAGATAATAATTTTGAGTTTTCTTAGACAATGTTTCTCCTTTGTCGCGGTTTTTCAAAGGCTTTCCGTCTTTATCAAGACTTTTCCATGGTAGGTTTGACTGTCGGTTGAGCCAGAGTCGAAACTCTCGAATAGTACTGTCAGTGATATCTGCGGGAGAGTCGTGTTTAATGAATTTCAAAAAGCGCGTAAGATAGCGGTCATAATTTTCAACCGTATTTAAAGACCGTCCTTTTTCTATCTCAATATATTCAAGAAACTGTTGTTTAAGAGCTTTGAGAGATGACATATAACCATTAGTATACCATGGGTCTTTTAAGGCCTTCCAAGAGCAATACACCTATCGGTGATAAAGCCCTTGCAATATAATGAATACTGTGATATCTTGTAGCAACAATGCTTACAAAGACAAAAAAGGCTAAGGTAATAGATGCGGTAAAGATTCACGACACAGACACTGGCTCTCCAGAGGTCCAGGTTTCTATTCTCTCAAAAAGAATCGACGAACTTGCTTCACACCTTAAGAAAAACAATAAAGACAACCACTCACGACGAGGACTTCTCCAGATGGTAGCTGATCGAAAGACTCAGATGAAATACCTCGAGAAAAAGTCTCCAAAGCGATACGCAACTCTTATCAAGAAACTCGGCCTAAAGAAGTAATTCCAAAAAATCAGACGCGAGTCTGGTTTTTTGTTGTATTGACTTTTACTCAAAAGTAGTACAGTATTGCCTCAGGAGAAAGGATAGTGCCAGCTAATGAAAGTGCTGTTCTTGCACATATTCGTGTAGAGCTGCTGAATTTAAGACAAAGGGACATGGCGAAAGCCCTTGGAGTAAGTACCCGTGTTTACTCCAACATTGAACTCGGGCAACGCCCACTGAAAGATCGTGAGCGTACGGTCTTAGATACATTCTTCCGTGAGAAGGGTATTGACATGACTGAACAGGTCGCTAATTACCCGGGCCCTACTCAAGTATATGCCAAAATTCTTGTCACCAAACAATTTTCATCTGTTTCCGAAGAGCAGATGCGAGAGGTACTGAAGCACCTAGAGGCAATCCGTGAAGCAGTCAATTCACTTGGGGCCGGCTGGGAAGTTGTGTGCGAGAAAATTATGTAAAACGAAGATACAGGCGCACGACCAACCGGTACGGCGCTTTTTGCTTTTTGAATTATCATCAAGACGAAAATACTATTTTAAAACAACATTGCACAGCCAATTAGAAAATAACGACTGTCACCTGTACTCAGGTGGGACGGTGTGACCTGAAGCACTGTTTGACGAAGTTGTACTCAACGAGGAGTTTGCGAGAAGGTAGCCGTCAGAAGTTGATTATTTTCTTGATTGGCGAGCATAGTAATTCGCCACCAGGCGAATATACGTGTTGTTTTAAAATAGTATTGAGGCTCATGCTATACTTAACCTGTTCTATTTTTTCATACATTAGTTAACTATTTAATATATTTTATATGTCAGTCATTAAACACAAGAATCAACGAGTTGGAATTTTTATAGATACCCAAAACCTCTATCACACCGCTAAAAATCTCTACGGATGCAAGGTAAACTTTGACCAAGTGGTCAAAGATGGTCTTGCTGGCCGTTCACTGATCCGCGCGGTCGCATATGTAATCACTACAGAAAGCGGTGAAGAAAAAAGCTTTTTCGATGCGCTTGAGAAAATCGGTATTGAAACTAAAACAAAAAATCTCCAAATATTTTCCGGTGGGGCTAAAAAGGGGGATTGGGATGTGGGGATGGCGGTTGACGCTATTAAACTCGCGCCAAAACTCGACGCAGTAATACTGGTCACAGGAGACGGTGACTTTGTGCCACTTGCTGAATATTTGCGTACAAACCAAGGGTGCCAGGTGGAAGCGATCTCATTTGGAAAATCTTCTTCATCTAAGCTTGTTGAAGCAGTAGATGACTTTATAGACCTCGACCAAAACCCAGCCAAATATCTAATCGGCTATCGACAAGAAAAAAGACGGGGGAGATTTAACAAACCAAACTTTCCACAAAAAGGAGTTGACAGTGGGGAGTAACAGACGTAATGTATACGTAGAAGATGGTGCGTACTAACCTACACGCCACCTCACCACGGAAAGTGTGGCATGGGCCAAACCACACTTTCCAGAACAAGCTTGCCAGGATACCAACCCATCTCCTTCCTTCCTGGGGTATCTTGGCACAAGGGGCGGCAACCGCGTCCAACCGCCCTTTTGTAAATTTCTGATGAGGAAGGTGGGGAATATCCCTACCTAAATTCATAGGTGCATCACACTTCCCCCTGGAGACGATGCACTTTTTTTATACCCAAATTTCCTGATATACTATATGTAAATGAAAGATGAACCTTTGCAGAAAAATAGTCTTCAATCTATAGTAGACAGTATCCAAGCCCAAGAGAAAAGCACTCGACGTGTTGAAGATACAAAAGGATATGTTCCCAACCCAGAACTCAAAACATTGCGTACTTTTCAAGGTGATATGCAGGGACATATTGAAGAAAAAAAAGAAACTATTGCAACCATTGTTCTTGCTGAACAAAAAAAGAAAATCGAACGCAACGAACCTCTGTATACAGAAAAACCATCTTCAACAGGCGCATCTTTAAAAATACTCCTCGGTGTATTCTTATTCATCATTGGTGGTGTGGTGCTCGGAGGAATCTATTTCTTAAATTCTCAAAAAACACCAAACACTATTTCTGCTGTGGATATCGAGCGGACACTGATCCCTTACACTCAGAAAAAAGATATTCAAATACAAAAAGCAGATGTCGGAGAGATTGCACCACCTCTTCTTCAAGAAAAAGGTCTTTTGAGTGCGCCTGTAAACACAGTCCTCTATACAAAATTTGTTCTTGAATCTAAACAACTAGAAACATTGGCATTCGTCACAGCACTTGCACCAAGTGCAAGCGACGCACTCCGACGAAACATAAATACCTATATGGCAGGTATATATTCATACGACACCGCCGAACCTTTTGTTATATTGGAGCCCGATGATTTTGGGATTGTGTACTCAGGAATGCTTGAATGGGAAAGTGGAATGGGTAAAGATTTAAGTCCATTTTTCCCTAAACTAGAAAACTATCTGCAAACAAACCCTTCGGTATTTACTGATGAAACCTATAAAAACAAAGATGTCCGTGTGATCAGAGACCAAGATGGTGCGGCCCTCCTTTTGTATGGATTTATTGATAAAAAGACACTCGTGATCACAAGCAATGAAAAAATATTTGAAGCAATACTCACTAAATATTTAAATAGTCAACTTAGACGTTAAATTGCCAGGGAATACAGAGCAAGGTACAATAGAAGCATGACTATAAACACCGAACACTTTAAACTAAAATTGGAAGAAGAATTAAAAGCGGTTGAGGCTGAGCTTATGACTGTTGGCCGAAAAAACCCTTCAAACCCAGGAGACTGGGAAGCAAAAGAAGGTGAGGTAAATACAGATACTGCCGAAGATGCAGAGATTGCTGAAGGTATTGAAGTATATGAAAATAATTCTGCAATCTTGAAGCAACTTGAGATTAGATTCAATGAACTCAAAGATGCTCTTGCAAAGATTGATATGGGAAACTACGGCATCTGTGAAATTTCTGGTTTACCGATTGAAGAAGATAGGCTTGAAGTAAACCCGGCGGCACGGACTTGCAAAGCGCACATGAACGACTAATCGAGTAATCAAAATCCATGAGCATCTCTCAGATTTACAGCGCCCAAACAAATCTCCTTGATGCTTCAATAGTGACTATAGAAGTGGACCTCTCAAAGGGGCTCCACTCTTTTTCTATAGTTGGCTTGGCAGGAAAAGCAGTAGACGAGTCCAAAGACCGCGTTTCATCAGCAATTAAAAACACAGGTTTTACTTCACCAAAAAGCAAAAACCAGAAAGTGGTGGTGGCCTTAGCCCCTGCAGATGTAAAAAAAGAAGGTCCAGCATTTGACCTAGGGATAGCTATTGGCTATCTGTACGCATCTGGAGATATTACAGCCGACATGAAAACTGTTGTGTGTATCGGAGAGCTTTCACTCGATGGGAGTATCCGGAAAGTAAAAGGTCTTATCCCTATGCTTATAGAAGCTCAAAAAAGAGGGTTTGAGTCGTGTATTATCCCTAAAGAAAACAGTACGGAAGCTTCAGTCATTACAGGTATTACACTTTACCCCGCAGAAAGTCTCAGGGAAGTCATTGCCCATATTCACACCAACAGTCACGGAGAGAAATGGCCAGGGATTGAACATGTAGAAATAAAAGCACTCGAAGTAAGCGCACCTTCAGCAAGCACTTCAAAAAATGATGTGGATATGCAAGATATTGTTGGACAAGAAACAGCAAAACGAGCGCTCGAGATAGCTGCTGCAGGAGGACACAACATAATCATGTATGGTCCACCGGGCACAGGAAAAACAATGCTTGCCAAAGCATGCAAAGGGCTACTTCCTGCACTCTCATTTGACGACATGCTCGAAGTCACTTCGATACATTCTATCCACACAGGAGGAGGGGATCTTGTAACAAGTGCTCCTTTCCGTTCTCCTCATCACACCGCATCTTATGTATCAATAGTTGGAGGAGGTACAAATCCACGACCAGGAGAAGTCACTCTTGCTCACCGAGGTGTGCTTTTTTTAGACGAAATGCCCGAGTTTAGCACGCAGGTACTCGAGACTCTTCGTGAACCTCTCGAAGAAAGAAAGGTGCGTATCTCACGTGCAAAAGGAAGTGTGGTATATCCCGCTTCATTTATCTTAGTGGGCGCCATGAACCCCTGCCCGTGTGGGTTCTATGGAGTAAAAGGAAAAGAATGTATTTGCTCACCGATTCATATTCAAAAATACAAACGCAAACTTTCAGGACCTATCGCAGACCGTGTTGACCTCTGGGTAGAAGTGTCTACGGTTTTACACGAACGGCTCACAGAAAAAGGAACAGGGGAAAGTACCCAAACAATCAAAGAACGTGTGCAGCGTGCCCGAAACACACAGCAAAAAAGATACGCAGAAAAAGGTATTGCACTCAACAGTGAACTTTCAGGCAAACAGCTCGTAGAAATGGTCCATTTAAGAGCGGACGCGAAAGAAATTCTCCAAACCGCCGCCAAAAAACACGACCTATCCGCTCGAAGCTACCATCGTATTATCAAAACCGCACAGACAATCGCAGATCTCGCAGGAAGTACCGACATCACACAAGACCACATACTCGAAGCCCTTCAGTACCGCCCAAAGGCATACCAGATAATTTAACTAAGTGAATGTAAAAAATCTTGCACATCACTTTCTTTTATTGAAACTTTTTCGGACTGATTCCAGATAATTTCAAATTGTGAACGCAGGGTCTTTGCTAGCTCAGCGCTTTCAATAATAAATCCGAAGCTTTCTTTTCGTGACGAAAGAAATGCAACTTTATTTCCATAAATCCAGTATCCCATAGAAAAATCCATATTCTCTGGAGCAATCCGTATTTCTCGTTTAAAATCCTTACCTGAGCCCAGATAGGGATGTTTTTTAAAGTTAACCACTTGATTTTCTGGCCAAATAGCACGGGTAAAAATATTTCTTTGTATCCTCTCTCTATTATGTCGATCAAAGAAGCCGGGGGACAACGTATCAATCATTGTTTGAATAGGCCACACTGCTTCTGTTGTAATATCTCGGTACAACAGCATATCCCTTAGTACCCGCTCCAAACCTTCACGAGATTCAAATATCTCAAGTTTAGGAGATATATAGGAACCGCTCAGTAGGGAACGGAGATCAGGAAGTGAGCTCTTAAATTCTTTTTCTGAATGCTCAAGCTCTTTTTTCTTTGCTTCAAAAAGATCAACGATTTGGTCAGGGTGAATTGGTACAAAAATCTTTTTACCGTCTTTCCTTGATTCAAGCACTAAACCTTTAATAACAAGGCGTTTTAAAATTGTATAGACCGAAGGTCGAGGAAAACCTGTCTGTTTAGCTAAATCTCCAGCAGTTATTGAGCCAGATGAAAGCATAGCAATATAAAGTTTGCTTTCATCGGAAGATACTGAAAGGCTTTGGAAGAGTTCATCGTACATGTTGTTGTAACAATACAACAGCATATTATATATTGCAAATAAGTATATTATTCTATAGAGAGCATTATTGTTCTTATATCACAACAGGAGAATGGGAATGACCTTAGAAACAAAACAAGCTGTCCTTGATTCACTCAAGAATAGCCACTCGATTGTCATTGGCGATGGGCATCTTTCGATGCTTCGAACACCAACCGAACACATCATCGATGGATATCGTTTGGCTACACACACCGAACTACTGTCCGCCAACCTTGGAAGACCATTTCCTTGGGGAAATCTTCCGAACACCCTCGAAGCGTCTCGTCTGTGGAAAAACCACCGCGTCGGCTTTGGTGGACTCATCCACAAAAAATGGTTCGTGACATCAGACGGTCGTTTTGGTGGAGCGCCAAATGTTCCCACAACTCTCCCTGGATCCCTTCGATGTTCTCTCCTGGTAGACGGAGGACATGGATCAGGAGAAGAAAACGAGGGCTACGCTCTCGTCACAGAAACAGATGAAGCAACACGTATTATGTACCGCAAGGTACAGTTGCACGCCCTCCAACACGTCGTCGCCGACGGGGGACACATTATTGTGTCGTGCGTCGACAATACCAATGCAGTTAATGTCGGGTTTGTCGGACGCTGCCAAAAATGCCCGAACGCCGAACTCATTTCCTTCAAACAGCTCAAAAAAGCTGTGCCAGAATACAACTTCTATCTTTTCGAAGAGTGGAGAAACTGGTCTGTTTAACACAAAGGCGCATTCAACAAAGGATGCGCCTTTTTAAATTCAGTTGGCGGGGAAGTAATGAGCGAGTGCAGCACCTGCTGTAACACAGGTCATGTAAATACCCACAAAACCCGGTACACCCCAGAGAATTTTCCACTTCTGTAGACCTTGTGGGTAGTTGTGATACGTCACAAATACCCCAAGGGCCTGATTTGATCCCAGAACTACCAACAGAATGAAAACTCCACCGAGAGTGTTTAAAGGTGTGAGTGGTCTGGAAAAAAAGTATCGGGACTCCAAAACAACAAGAATCCAGACCACAACCGAGATACGATAAAACATTGAAACTTTCATTGAAACTCCTGTCACAAAGTACATATTTACACAAACTAGACAACAAAAACCGCTGAAATACGAAACCATTTTAAAATATTTGAAAACTAAATATAATCCAATCTCTAGGTTTCAAATCTGAGTGAAATCCTAGGCGGACTAGAGAAAATCTCTAAAAACTTTCATAATTTCGCCAAAGTCGCGTATAAAATTAAAAAAGGCTCATAGGCGTGCATGTCGTACGACGAGAACCTTTTTAAATTTTAGACGATGAGATTGGTGAAATTTGGGAGTTTTAGAAAGGATTGCGGGCGCCACGTACTTCAAAGTGCAAATGCGTCCCCGTCGACTTACCCGTCGATCCCATGTTTCCGATCACCTGACCTTGATCCACCATATCTCCCGCAGAAACCTGAACACCTGAGAGGTGAGCGTAGAGTGTTTGTGTTCCATTACTGTGTTTAATAACAACATATGAGCCATATCCACCATTGTATCCACTACCTTTAGCAATAATCACTTCACCCGAAGCAGCCGCGAGAATACTTGAACCAAAAGTTGAGGCAATATCCACTCCGTTATGGCCATGAATTCCTTGGGTTTTTATGCCCCCAATAAGAGGTCGGGCGTAATATCCATCGAGTTTTGGTGCTGCCAAGTATTTTTGCAGTGTCTTTGTCGAAACAGGAGTGGATTTACCAGGAGTTTCGTGTCCAGAAAGCATTTCTCCATCTGGAATAATAACAATGTCACCCACGGCAAGCTTAGAATCTACTGACACATCGTTAAACTGAGCGATTTCTTCCAAGTCACCTTTATATTTTTTAGCAATTGACTGAAGTGTATCTCCTTTCTTTACTGTATGACGTACACCTGAAACAGGAAGGATTACTAGACGGTCACCCGGAGACACTTTGTTTCCAGCAATATCGTTTGACCACACTATAGTATTGGTAGTCACATTAAACATTTTAGCAATGCTTGAAAGAGTATCTCCTTTTCGTACTATATATGTAGTAATCTGGTCTGAAGTATGTTCTTTTGAAGATGCAGCTACACCTGAGTTTTCTGCTAGAAGTGAGCTTTCGTCCACAATGGCGATCTCACCACCACCCACCGGCTGATTTTGAGGTGCAGTAGCAGCTTGAAGAAGCGGCATGTTTTGAGAATTCTGAGCAAGCTCAGGTTCAGCAGAAGCACCTTTGAACATACTTGTCACAAAAGAACGAATGCTCGCAACAGCAACAAAAGGTAGGAGCATTACACACACAACAAAAATAAACTTAAGAGTAAGTTTTGAGAGATCCTGTTTGTTCATCTCAGAGCCAAGTGACCCAACTCTGCCTTTTCGAATGTTCGAAACGACTTTGTTTTTTAGACCATTTTGACCCGGAGACTCATGTGAGTTTCCTATAATAAGGTTTGGTTAGTTTCAATTCTGTATGTCTGGAAATGGCTTTGTATAGCCATTTTTTGTATCTGAATTTCTGAACAACTTATCTATTATACTCATCTACACCCCATGGTCAATAGCGTCCTATCCACATAAAAAAGGTCTCCCTGATATGCTATAGTGAGCAACATGAACACCACTTCCGACTATCTTTCAGGACTTAACGACAAACAAAAAATAGCTGTGCTTGCTACCGAAGGTCCCGTATTGATTATTGCAGGAGCGGGTGCAGGGAAAACAAAAACCATCACTCATAGAATCCTTCACTTAATCAAACAAGGTATTCATCCTCACAATATTCTAGCTATCACCTTCACAAACAAAGCAGGTAAAGAGATGCGTGAGCGAGTAGAGCACCTTCTTTTGGCCGACCCGGTTCTTAAAGCGCAAAACCACAATGCAGTACCTTTTGTGAGCACTTTTCACTCACTTGGGGTCTTTATGATCAAGCAATGGGCAGATCGGCTTGGTCTCCCTCGTCATTTTGGTATTTTTGACAAAACAGACTCAAAAAAAGCTCTCAAAAAAGCTCTTGAATCTCTCAATGTAGAGCCAAAAGAGCATTTGGATAAAGTGGCTGGTATTATTTCTCGTGAAAAAGGGCTTGGGGTTTCGTATGAGCAGTTTGTATCAAGACAGTCTTACGACTTTACATCTGACATCACTGGTCGTGCATGGAAAATATACGAAGACACTTTGCGAAAAGAAAAAGCTTTGGATTTTGACGACCTTCTCCTTAAATCCCTTGAGCTACTTGAGAAACACCTTGACATTCGAACATACTATCAAAACCTTTGGCAGTATGTGCATGTAGATGAATATCAAGACACTAACAAAGTACAGCATAAACTGATTGATATATTACTTGATAAAAATCAAAATCTTTGTGTGGTTGGGGATGTGGATCAATCAATCTACGGGTGGAGAGGGGCTGAGATTAAAAACATGCTTTCATTTGAAAAAAAGTATCCTCATGCACACGTCGTACTTCTCGAACAAAATTACCGCTCTACAAAAATGATCCTTAAGGTGGCAAACGAAGTGATCTCTAAAAACAAATGGCGTATTCCTAAAAACTTATTTACTGAAAATACAGAAGGTGAGAAGGTGAGCGTCTACGAAGGTTTTAATGAAGTTGACGAAGCGCACTTTATTGCCCAAAGGAGTAAAGAAATTATTGAATCTGGAATAAAACCTGATGAAATAGCCGTGCTTTTCCGTGCCAACTTCCAGTCTCGAATTCTTGAAGAAGCATTTCTTGCATATGGTGTACCGTATCAGATGCTTGGAACAAAATTCTTTGAACGAAAAGAAATTAAGGATATGCTCTCGTATATCAAATCAGCCTTAAACCCAGAAAGTAGCCTTGATTTAGCTCGTATTATAAACGTACCTCCGCGAGGTATCGGCAAAGTTACGCTTGATAAAATAGAAGCAGGGGAAGAAGCAGGACTTCCAATTAAAACTCAAGAGAAAATAAGATTGTTTAAGGAAATGCTTGTGCGCATTAAAGGTTTTATGCTGACTCATAAAGTGTCTGAATCAATGCGATACATTGTAGATATTTCAGGCATGCAAGAAGCTTATGCAAAAGGTAACGACGAAGACCAGGAAAGACTTGAAAACATAATGGAACTGGTAACTCTTGCTACAGGATACGACGAACTCTTGCCAGAAGAGGGTATCGAGCAGCTACTTACCGATGCAGCCCTTGTGTCAGACCAGGACTCACTTAAAAAAGAAACAACAGGTGTGAAGCTCATGACGGTGCACTCTTCAAAAGGACTTGAATTTGATTATGTGTTTATTTCCGGAATGGAAGAAGACCTCTTTCCTCACAGGCGCTTTGGTGAAAAGAAAAAAGAAGGGGAGGAAAGTGAAGAAGAACGAAGACTTTTTTATGTGGCAGTAACCCGGGCACGGAAAAAACTCTACCTCACACTCGCTCAAATGCGTACTATTTTTGGTTCTAAACAAATCAATACTCCGTCTCAGTTTATTGCTGATATAAATGAAGATTTCTTAGATCAAGAAAAGAAAAGTATGATGGGGCCGGCAAGGGGAGGTGGTGGTGGGCGGTATTTTAGTATTGATTTTTAAATAGTAACCCCATATCTGGCAAATTTCGTTGTTGGACTTCAAAAAATAATTCTCATCGTACATTAGTACGCCTCAAATTATTTTTCTTGTCCACCTAGAACTTTGCTCAGATATTGAGTTACTAACTTCAAAACCTATGCATAAAAGTTTTTAACAGTATGATAGAGTATTGAGATGAAAGCTAAAAAGTCACTCGGGCAACATTTTCTCACATCAGAAGCGGCGGTGCATCACATGGTAGAAGCTTCTGGTGCTCATACAGGGGATACGGTACTTGAAATAGGGCCAGGAAAAGGTGTCCTCACGAAAGCGATCCTTAAGACTGGTGCCTCTGTGGTTGTAGTGGAAAAAGATGAACGCATGATACCTCTTCTTTCTGAAACTTTTAACGCAGAAATTGAGAATAAACAACTTACTATAGCACCAGGGGATATTCTAACTACCGACATTGAAAAAATAATAAAAGGGCCCTACTCTGTAGTTGCAAACATACCATACTACATTACAGGCGAGATCATGCGACTCTTTTTGGAACACAAAAAACAACCAACAAGCATGACTCTTTTGGTACAAAAAGAAGTTGCCCTACGTATTGTCGCGAAAGACAAGAAAGAAGGCGTACTCTCTCTTTCAGTTAAGGTGTTTGGCGTACCTTCACTTGTTTCTGTAGTTAAACGCGGCTCATTTTTCCCAATACCAAACGTAGATTCTGCAATCATACATATAGAAGTTGGGGGTCAGAAACTAGAAGCTGGAGAAAGGGATGATTTTTTTAAGATTGTTAAAATAGGACTGGGACACAAAAGGAAGATATTGATTTCAAACCTGAAAGATCTATACGAAAAAGACACTCTTTCACGTGTCTTTACCGAACTTTCTTTACCCCTTGAGGTTCGTGGTGAGGATTTATCTATTGATCAGTGGGTAGAACTTGTAAAGAAACTTATTTCTCAAACTGCTTAATATGCTGCTCCTTGCGGTGCTGGCGCCGATGGAACACTCGGGGCAGTCGCTTGTCGTGCCACTACTGCAGAATCGACACATTGTGTGTTGAGATATGATCGTGTACTTTCACCCACAAGCCCTGTACCTTGTGTAAGCCCAAGAGGTCTTAATATTTCATCCGCATGCTCTTCCTGGAATCGTATAACCGCTGTCTTAAACGCTTCATCGAAAAATATTGTGGTATCTGGAAGGAAACCTTCTTTTTTCAAGAGTATACTGAGCGCAAGCACACCAGAACCTGAGTCACCACGTCTCAACGTTTCAGAGAAAACATAACACTGATTTGTTACTGGATTAATATTAGTACTCTGACTTGGCAAAAGAGGAAGTGGGCTATTTGTTGTCAAAGAAATCATTTGACCGAATACCACACCCTTGTCTGAGATCGGGGCAGAAGCTCGTGCACGAACTTCAGTAAGCTGACTGTATGTATTTCCATCCCGACTTACTTCAATAACAAATACTCGAGTATCAGTAAACGCATAGTTTACCACCTTCACAGACTCAATCTCTACAGCAGAGCCAAGGTCAAGTGTAATAACCTGAAGATCTCCGTCTGTCTCACATGGACTTGTACCGTTTACACAAGTTGAGACACTTTTTGTTGCTCGCCAGATAGTGTTTTCATTACCATCTAGCAAGTTTGCAGGAGGCTGAAATCCGACTCTGTCAAAATCTGTTGCACTGACTGACGCTACTCTTATAACACTATTATTTTTACCTAATACGCTTATTTCTCTCAGAGCAAGAGGTAAGGTATCCCAATCCGCAACAGAAACCTTAACAAATCGAACCAAATTTGGTGTCACTGCTGTAGGTGTAGTGGGTGTCGTAGGTGTTGTGGGAGTTGTCGGTGTACACGTTGAAGCAGACAAACCTTTAACCATATTATCCCATTCATAGTACGCATTATTAAATGACCCGAAAAGGTTCTGATATTCAACAATTCCTGCTGAATTATTCGGAAGGGTCAAAGCATAGTTGAAGTGCCCTTGGTTTTGAGTGTTTAGTTCAGCCGCAGAACTAACAGTGAACGAATAGTTTGGTTTTACGTAGTATTGATCCGAAACAGTGCTGTATGCAGGGTTATTGAGAGTTACCACATATTTACCATCGGTATTTCGAGTAAAGGTGTAGCGGTAGGCGCCATTTTTAATACCTGAATTTTGAGATACTGTTGGGGTACATGACGGAGTTGTTGGGGTAGTAGGAACAGGAAGCGGTGTCGGCACCCTGACAGAAGATGTAGCTCCTGATGTAGGGATTTTGATACACAATGTATTTAAATACGCTCGTGTACGGTCACCTACAACACCGGTACCCTGAGTAAGGCCGAGCATGGTCAATATTTCAGTGGCGTGTTTTTCTTGAAATCTTTTTACAGCAACCATAACATCAACATCAAATAGTGACCCTGTATCTGAAAGAAAGCCTTCTTGTTTGAGGGCTGTAGTGAGCGCGAGGACATCTGTACCTGCGTCACCCGAATTGATTGTTTTGTTAAAAGCATAACACTGAGAGTCTACCTGCCTAGTTCCTGGAGAGGGGGCGAGCATAGTTCCTGCATAATTATCGTATCTTCCGAGTATATTTTGAACAAGTGAATGATTTGTATCAAAAATCGCCTGATACACCTGCTGAGCAGCCGCAGAACCAGATGTACTCGATGTTAGTCGTGTCGATCCAGTAACAGGAAGTCGTTCTGGCTGAGGGGGTTTAGTACAAGTATACGCACCATTTACATAGTATGTATTTTCACCACACATACGAGAAGCCGCTTCAAACGCAAGCTCTCCTTTTAAAATATCCCATCCTGGGTTGATACTCTGTATTACTGCATTACTTCCCGGAGCTGCCTGAAAACCTGCAAGAAGATATGCACCGTGTCCAGTCGAGCCATTTACTGTACACACACCGTTTAAAATATAATCCTGGTTTGAAGTAGGGTCAACAAAACCTCCGAGCCCTAATTTTTCAACCTTACAATCAATGTTGTACCCAAGTGCTCTTCCTTGTGCAATAGCATTATTCACACAGTTCTGTGCTGCATCTGGGTCAGTACGCACTTCGCCCGTACATCGAGCAAATGATGTTGTTTGAGCACTAGAAACAAATGGAATAAGTGCACATAAAGTAAGTAATAGGTATGGGATTATTTTTTTCATATAAAAGTTTTACTGTTAATACCGCTCTATTATACCATTGTGTTATACTAATCTGTATCATGAAACACACAAAAGTGTTAGTAACTTTAATCATTTGTTTTGGCGCTATTTTCTCTATTTGGATTGTGGTAAAAAGCACATCCGCAAACCCTGCAACACAAAACATTGCTGCTTTAGTAGATAAAACAGAGAAAAAACCAGAATCCGATACAGACGGGGATGGTTTGAAGGATTGGGAGGAGCAGTTGATAGGAACTGATCCAAATATGAAAGATACAGACGGAGATGGAGCGCCCGACAGTGACGAAGTTGCACAAAACAGAGACCCAAAAAAGCCTGGTCCAAATGATATTGCGACCGAAAATCAAAATGTGCTGACAACAACCACACTTTCTGGTGAAGAGAGTACTCTTACGGGTCAGGTATCGAGGAATTTTTTTAGCCAGTACCTACTTGCTAAAAAAGGAAATCAAGAGGTGACTCCAGAAACAGCTCTTCAAATAGCAGAGTCTGTAATGCAAAATATCCCTGTAGAATCGGCCGCGAAAAAATATAATATAAAAGATATTATAGTTGTGCCCGAGACCACAGAATCAAAAAACATCTATTTAGACGCTTTTATATACACATTGCGAAAAAATTCACCTAAATCCAAGAAAAATGAGATCGATATTTTGTTAAAAACCCTTGAAAGTCAAAATCCAGCAGACATTAAGGAACTAGATCCAATCATAACAGCGTACAAAAACATTATTTCAGATACACTCAAACTCAAGGTACCAAGAACTCTTGCACCAGACCATATGATTTACCTCAATGGACTCTCGGCTGTATACACAGACCTCGTAGAGATGCGCCAAATGATCGATGACCCAATGAGGGGCTATATTGGCTATGCACACTACAAAAAAAACGCATTGACTCTAAAAATAGGATATGAGGCTGTGCAGAACTATTTTAAAGAGTAATCTCTTAAATACTTTTCAACAGAAAACCTGATTTGTTCTATGAAATAAGTAGCATATCTTATATAATAAGAGCTATATTTTATGCAAAGACGCAACTCATTTTTCTTTAAAAAAACAGTGTCAAGTGTTTTCATCACACTTCTTCTTGTGCCGATCATTTTTTTTGCAATACCTCCTAAAAAAACAGATGCAGGTTTGCCTGTATTTGACTGGTCTAATGTAGTACAAAGCACTATTACAGCTGCTTCAAGTGGCGTAAGCGCAGTGGCAGATTCAATTAGCGCATCGACCGGTGTAGCAGATTTTATGAAGACATACGTACTCGACACAGTTGCCACAGCTTTTGCTCGAGCTATCCTCCGTAAACTGACCGCTCAGACTGTAAATTGGATCAACACCGGGTTTCAAGGTAACCCTGCATTCGTTACAGACCCTGGGCAGTTTTTCCAAGATGTAGGGGACCGAACAGCAGCTGAATACTTTTTAGGTCCAGGTTCTAAACTAAACGTGCTCTGTTCTGCGTTTCGACCTCAAGTTAGACTTGCTCTTGTAAAAAACTACCTCCAGGAAGACCAGTTTAATTCTCAGTGTACATTTTCAAGAATCGGAGCAAACTTTGAAAACTTTACCAAAGATTTCAGTAAGGGGGGTTGGGACGCATGGCTCACTATGACCCAAGAAAACCAGAACAACCCTTATGGGGCATATGTAGACGCATCTAAACAGCTCTCTCTTCGAGTGGGCATAGAAAATACAAAATACGATAAACAACTCTTACAAGGTAAAGGTTTTCTCTCCTATGAAGTATGTCCTCCAGGTAAGACTCGAGCTGAAGTTAGACTTCCTGGAGGATTAAATGCTCCTCCAAGCCTTACCCCGGGCGCAAGAACTACCCTGACAGGACTCGCCATTAACGACAACCCTCTTAACCTACCCACTAACGTAATTGGAACTGATACGGTTGGGCTTGGCTCAAACATAAACAACGACCCTGCTGTAGCGGCAGCAACAAGAGCATACTTAAACGAAAACCCTAACGACTGTACAGTGACCAAACAAACAGTGACTCCTGGAAGCGTGATCTCTGAAAAACTTACAAAATCCCTCAACAGCAGTGAAACAACTCTTGAACTTACCAACTCTATCAACCAAGTTGTTAGTGCACTTATGAATCAACTTGTTGAACGAACATTCAATAGTGTCAAAGGAGGTCTTCGAGGTTTGAGTAAGACACAAACTGGTGAACAAAGTAGCTACCTAAACCAGCTCCAACAGTCATCAACCGAAGCAAGCTTCCAAGCAGAAAGAGCAGCCATTGAAGGTACCGTACCTGCACAGTTTCAACCAGTTCTTACTGGTGGACAAGCTACTTCTCCTTATACACCACCAAATGAAGCGGACATACGTAGACAAGCACTGATCGACAGAGCACTCTACGACTGCCAGTTAAGCTCCGGTGGATCTGATACAGGTTGTCCACAACCAGAAAACAACCAAAACAATCCTCCTGAAAACTAATAAATATAATGAAGTTTGTTGCACAAAAAATAGGAATATCTCTTCTTTTTCTCTCACTCTTGGGTGTTGGGATGATTCCTGTTGTCGGGTACGCTGCAGATCCTACTAACTATGCTGAATGTATTAGATCAGGCACTAATGTTGAGGCTTGTCAGTCTCAGTTTCCTGAAGCTAGTCCTAAAATAGATCCTGTACAAGGCACTAAAGACGCTGCATCAACCGCTTTTTGGACAGCATTTGACTTCCAGGCACTTTTACTCAGACCAATCCTTTTTACAACAATGAAAATTGTCGCGGGACTACTTGGTCTCGCTGGTCTTTTACTTGACCAAGTGATGATACGTACAGTGGTCAATTTTTCATCAGAAATAGATAATATTAAAGCAATAAATGGTGTATGGAAAACCATACGAGACCTAGGGAACATGGCTTATATATTTATTCTCCTGTACCACGGCATTCGCATGGTATTAGGAACTTCAAGTACGGATGTTAAAAAAGTCATCGTAGGAATTATTACCGCAGCACTTCTTGTAAACTTCAGTCTCTTTTTTACTAAAGTGGTTCTCGACGCTTCAAACATAGCCACTCTTGGATTTTATAACTCTATTAGTGCATCAGTAAATAATGGCAATCTTCAATCAGGTTTTTCTACCGCTCTAATGACACCGCTTGGACTCAGTGGGGCTTTTGACGCAAGTGGTGCTAGCGATGCACTTAACACCAGTTTTGACGACAGCGGAAAACTACTTATATTTTATATAGGAACTATTATCTTCATACTTATTGCGTGTTTTGTTTTTCTTGCTATTAGTGTCTTGTTTGTGCTGAGATTTGTCGTTTTTATTGTTCTACTCATCATGTCTCCACTTGCTTTTTTAGCACTTGCTATCCCTGGACTCGAAGACTTACAAAAAAAATATTGGGGTACGCTTTCTGCACAAGCTATTTTTGGACCATTATATATGCTCTACACATGGCTTATCTTACGCCTTATGGGTCCAGGGGGAATTGCAAGCCAAAGCTCTGGAAGCCTTGGCACAGCTTTTACAATCAAAGACTCTGATTCACTATCCGTAATTATTAATTTTATTATCCTGATTGCTCTTTTACTCATGTCTCTTATTGAAGCAAAAAAGGCTGCAACAAAAGGATCAATGGTGACAAACGATATGCTCGGCAAAGGTCAGGCATACTTAGGAGGAGCGGTGTTTGGAGGTGCTGCGTGGGCAGGAAGATCTACATTAGGAAGATATGGATCCTCAGTTGCAAATAATGTTGATTTGCAAAATCGCGCTGCAGCAGGAGACAAAGTAGCACGCTTTAAACTTCTTGCAGGAAACAAACTTGCAGCTTCATCTTTTGATGCACGAAATACAAAAACCATGGAAATGGCGACAGGGGACATAGGGGGATTAGGAAAAATTGGTAGTTTTGGAAAAGGTGCTGGTCAAAAAGGATATAAGGGATATGTCGAGGATAAACTAAAAGAACAGACAAAGAAAGACAAAGAACGTGCGGATCAGTTTAAAATTTCTGAAACACAGGTAGAGAATAACAAAGAGCTCCGAGATGAATACGAGAAAGCAATTAAAGCTAATCCAAGCATTGAAAGTGATAAAAAAGACGCTCGTCAGACCGTAGTTATGGCTGAACTACTGCAAGAAAAAACTCGACTTGGTATTACCACACTTGAGTCTGAAATTGCAGACCTTGGGACAAAGAAAGATTTGGCTGAGCAAGCGAAAAAAGATACTGAAGCTAAAATTAAAAAACTTAAAGATGATATTGCGGTTGGCAAACTTGCTGGACTGTCTATAGTCACAGAAACTGCCGACTTAGCAGAAGAAGAAAAAAAGATTCCAACTCTTATAAACGAGCTTTCTGACTTTGCATTAAAAGTAAGTCAAAAGAAAAAAGCCTTAACCTCTATTGAGAGAACAGAAATTCTTACTAAACTTGAACTTGAGTCAAAAGAATTTACTGACAACACATGGATTTCTCCTGAGTATGAAAAACTTATTGCTGATGCAGGAGGAAGAAGTGAGAGAAACATTAAGGGCGGTGGTAAAGAAAAAGCAGTTACTAGTACATCAAACAAAAATATCCTTGCTTATGCGAAGCGAGTTGAAGGTAAGACTGGCCTATTTAGCGGACTTCCAAATGTTTTAATTGATAGAGAATACAGTAAGAGACGTGCACGAGCTGCAAAAAAACTCGCAAAAGCAGAAGAAAAGCCGGAAGATCTTCTTAAGAAAGCCTTAAAGGCTCAAAAAGAAATTGACGATAAGACAACCACACCTGATCCTGTGACCCCTGCAGCTCCCACCCCTCCACCAACTTCAACACCTTAACCCACATGAACGAAGTAATCCAAGAAATAGCATCATACTTAGATAAACTTCCTCCACGCGTACGTGAAATTATTTCTCGTGCAAGCTGGGAATCTAAGGTAGGAGATATAGGTAAAAAATACTCACTTTCTGAAGACCAGGTAAAGGATATTGGCTTTGAAGTTTTATTTGTTTTGGTAGGAATGGAGCCACAAGAAGATTTGAGTATAAACATTGAGACTGAACTCGGTGTTTCAAAAATACTATCAGACCAAATTGCAGAAGAAATAGAAAATCGAATCATTGCTCCAATAACTAAACAGATAGAACAAAGTAAAAACAATGTTTCAATTTCAGCTTCTACAAAAAATACATCAGAGTTTTTTAAACTAGAGACCGAAAATACCCTCGACATACCCCCACCAAATCTTCCAGGAGAAGAAATAGAATCTTTTTCAAACACACAGTCTCCACAAGAAATGGAGAGAGCTCAAACACATTGGCTTTTGGAAGATCAGGTTACGGAATCGAAACCTGCAGAACCGATAGAAAAGCCTGTGCAAAGCACAGAGCAATACAGCTTTAAAACACCGGCTGCACCTTCAATACCTATACCCACAAAACCCACTTCTTTTATTCAAAACAAGCTAACAGAGCCAACCAAACCATCTTTTTCTACTGATGCGCCACCTACTCGAACCTACAGTACAGACCCTTACAGAGAACCAATAGATTAACATACTAATATGCGAAAACATACGAATATACGAATTGAATACTTACGAATGGTTACGAATAAATGCATCTATTCGTATTCATTCGTAGATTCGAATTATTCGTATATTCGTATATATATTTAAATTATGCGATTCCAAGTTCCACAATTTATCGAAATAGAAGACAAAATAGTAGGACCACTTACCTTGAAGCAATTTCTCTACCTTGCGGGGGGAGCGGGTATGTCTATAGTGGCATATAATTTCTTGCCTCTCGTATTTTCTGTGATAGTTATCGCCTCTGTTGGAGCACTTTCTCTCGCATTGGCTTTTTACAAACACAATAATAAGCCGTTTGTTGACCTCCTTGAGGCGGGTATAATGTATTACATGGGAGAAAAGTTGTATATATGGAAAAAAAGAGACCGTGTTATAGAAACAAAAAATGACGTTGTAGCACCTGCTCAAGTATATGTCCCAAGACTTTCTGATAGTAAGCTCAAAGAGCTTACATGGAGTCTCGATATTAATGAGAGTTCAAATCCGATAACTAGAGGGGAGAAAGGGGATAAATTTCAAATTTAGAATTTGAAATTTTAAAGTGGACTCAAATGCACTTGTTTTGAAATTTAGAATTTGAAATTTGAAATTAAATTTTGTGCTACAATAATTCCATGCCTATTCCTTCTAAAGCAACTCAAGATTTTGTTCCGATCAAAGAAGTACGCGATGGTGTGATACTTCTCAAGGACAACTCTATGCGAGCTATCTTGCTTGCATCTTCATTAAACTTTTCTCTTAAATCAGAAGATGAGAGAAAAGGTATTTTGTATCAATTTCAAGATTTCTTGAACTCACTCGACTTTCCTGTCCAGATTTTTATTCAGTCACGACGCCTTGATATTAGGCCGTATATTGCACTTCTAGAAAACAGATATAAAGAACAAACCAATGACTTAATGAAGATTCAGACCCAAGAGTACATTGAGTTTATCCGAAAATTTACCGAATCCACAAACATAATGACTAAAAGTTTCTTTGTGGTAGTGCCGTACTCACCAGCACTTATCCAAGGGAAGGGTATCAACCCAGGAGGATTCTTTGGTAAAAAAGATGATGAATCGGATGTAAAAAAGCGTATGGAGAACTTTGAAGAAAACCGTACTCAGGTTGAGCAAAGATTGGCTATTGTGGAGCAGGGACTGGTCCGTTGTGGGGTGCGTGCTGCACGATTGGGGACAGAAGAAGTGGTAGAATTGTTTTACAAGATATTTAACCCGGGCGAGACAGAAAAGCCAATACAAATAACATAATATCATGGGATTATTTGATTTTTTACAAAAAAAAGAAGAGCCAAAAATTTCTTCTATCATTCCTCAAGAAATATACCAAGCAGGTACTCTTGAGCTACAGGATATTATTGCTCCAAGTGCACTCAAAATATCTCCAAAAGAGATTAACTTGGGTGAAAAAATACTTCGTAGCTTTTTTGTCATCTCATACCCTCGTTTCTTAGGTGAAAACTGGTTTTCACCTATCATCAACCTCGACAAAGTATTTGATATTGCTATTTTTATTCATCCGATCGAAACTTCGGATGTTCTTCGTACATTTCAGAAAAAAGTAGCCGAAGTGCAGAGTCAGATCATGGCACGAGAAGCTCGAGGACAGGTGAGAAACCCGATGCTCGATACCGCATACCAAGACCTCGAGTCTTTGCGCGACCAACTCCAGCAAGCACAAGAGAAACTTTTTGATGTAGGTCTTTATATCACTATGTATGGAGACTCCGATGCAGAGCTCGACAAAATTGAGTCCGAGATCAAATCAATCCTCGAAGCAAAGCTTGTATATGTAAAACCTGCTCTTTTTCAACAAGAACAAGCATTTAAAGCAGTTCTTCCACTTGGTACAGACCAGCTTGAAGTACACAGCAAACTCAACTCTTCTCCACTTTCGAGTCTTTTTCCTTTTATTTCTTTCGACCTTACTTCAGACAAAGGTATTTTATATGGTATTAACAGACACAATTCATCTCTCGTGCTCTTTGACCGCTTCTCTTTGGAGAACTACAACTCGATTACCTTCGCTAAATCTGGATCGGGTAAGAGCATACGAGGTAATGAGCCAGTACTTATTCGAAAAGATGGACATATTGAGCTTCGAGAGATTGGCCCTCTCGTAGAGAAAACAATCAAACAAAAAGGTTGTGTGCAATTTGCTGATGAAATGGAAGGAGCAATCGATCCTGGATTTCAAGTGTGGAGTTTCGACAAAGAACTCAAAGGCTCATGGAGTGATGTAACTGTCGCTGCACGAAAAGATGCACCAAGAGAGTATTATCATTTCAAAACTAAGAGTGGACGAGAAGTAACAACTACCGGAGACCACAACATGCTTGTATTACGAGATGGACAGGTGGTGGTATCGAAAAGTACTGAGTTAAAGATAGGTGAGTATATACCGCTTCCTCGCACTGTTTCTTTTTCCGAAAATGCACACGCGGCACTCAACTTACTTGATATTTTGAAAAATGAAGCAAGAATGTACGTGGTGGGTGGGGCAAATATTGTTACAGAACTACATAAAACATACTCTCGAGAGACAATTGATTCCCAATATGACCGATATTTACCAATGTACAAAAAAGGACGCCGTATTCCGCTTGCTTATTTTAATACACTCATTAAAAAAGCGAAGGTAAAGCTTACTGATCAGCAGTTGAACTCCTTACATATCATGTCAGCTAGTGGAGCAGGGAAGCTACCTGCAATAATTAAAGCAACGAGCGATTTGGGGACTCTTCTTGGGTACATAAGCTCTGAAGGGACTGTAAACCCCAATGCGATTAAAATCACCAATCTGGATCTCGATGTTCGAGATATAATACAAAAATCCTGCACTGCTTTAGGTGTACTCCATTTTCCAACACCAAAGGATATTGTGATTTCAGATCGTCCTTTTATTGCTCTTGTGTACGCTCTTAAAGCGGGTGGACGATCTAAAGATAAACATGTCGCACCTGCACTGTTTAATTTTCCAAAAGAAATCGTGGCTGCATATCTGCGAAGCTACTTTGAAGGAGATGGGGGGGTAGATAGTCTACAGGTCACTGCAACATCCAAATCAAAACAGCTCCTTTCTGAAATTTCTTATCTCTTGCTTGGGTTTGGTATTGTTGCTCGACTGCGCAAAAGAAGTGTGACTTACAAAAAAACTGGAGGACGGAGAACATTTTGGGTACTTGCAATATCCGGGCAAACTGATTTGAATTCTTTCCTGGAAAAAATAGGGTTTGCAACTCGACGCAAACAAGAGAGCCTTGCTTCTATTTGCAACAGAGAAGGAAATACAAATGTAGATATAATTCCAAATGTTGCCCCCCTCATCGCTGAGCTTCGTATGCATTTTGGTAGCCAACTCCATAATATTCCAAACCTCTCTCCACTTTCACAAAGTGTTTATTATTCTTCAAGAGAAGAGCTCTCCAAACTCATACACATTGTTGAAGAACGTATTACACACTTTGAACGCGCAGCCCCTGCAATGAAAGCACTTTCTGCATTACCGGATATTGAGACTCTTATTCGACTTGGTGAATCTAATAAAGAATTTAATGCAAAGCTCTGGGACACACTTGGCTCAAGCTGGGCATGGATGAAAAAACGTAAAGGTCAGGTCGGATTAGCTAATGTACTCACTCTTTCACAAGTTGTGCTTGGTGAAAAAGTGAGTAATGCAATAGAGCAGTCAATGTACAGTATTCATGGAAGCTTTTTAGACTTTGATTCTCTAATTATTCAACAAGCTCCTGGACTTGGCAGTGCTTTTCGTAAAAACTTACCTGATCGTACTTCATACGACAGTCTTCGTGATGCAGGAAATTTCATAAACGAAACATACCGACACATAAGTGAGTCTATACCTCATGTAAAAGGAATACTTTCTATGCTCAAGCGTTTGAGCTCCTCTGACCTCATGTGGGATCCGATTGTTTCTATAAAAGAAACAAAAAATACTGCGGACAAATATGTCTACGACCTTACAGTAGACAATGAAATCTTTTTAGCGGGAACAGCGGGAATGTTTGTTCACAACTCATATGCAACAAAGCTCGAGATACTTCGTACGCTTATGTTCGACACCAACGTCATGGTGATTGACCCTGAAAATGAATATGAATACATGGCAGAAGCGGTGGGTGGACGTTTCTTTAAGATATCCCTGAACTCAGAGCATCATATCAACCCTTTTGATCTACCGATGCCGGGAGAAGGTGAGTCAAGTGCAAGTATTCTTCGAAGTAACATCATTAACCTTGTCGGACTTTTCCGTATCATGCTCGGCGGTCTTACCTCTGAAGAAGATGCTATTATCGACCGAGCGATCAGCGAGACATATGCTCTCAAAGACATTACACCTGACTCTGATTTTAAAAATGTAGAACCACCACTTCTTTCTGACTTTGAACTCGTGCTCTCCGGTATGGAAGGTGGGGACTCTCTCGCACAACGCCTCACAAAATACACCAAAGGAACATGGGCCGGGTTTATAAACCGACCAACCAATATCGATATCAACAAAAAGTTTATTGTCTTTTCTGTACGTGATATGGAAGACGAGCTCAAACCTATCGCAATGTATATTATTATGCATTACATCTGGGCAGCGATCCGAAAAGACCTGCGAAAGCGCCTTCTGGTAATCGACGAGGCATGGTGGATGATGAAGTCAGAAGACACCGCTTCATTCCTTTTGTCTTTAGCAAAACGTGGACGAAAATATTTCCTTGGCCTTGCCACCATCACTCAAGACGTGGACGACTTTTTGAAATCTCCATATGGAATGCCTATTATTACCAACTCTTCAATCCAAATCCTCCTCAAACAGTCAGCGATTTCAATGGATAAACTTCAACAAACTTTTAACCTGACAGACGAAGAGAAATATCTACTTCTCGAGTCAGATGTGGGGGAGGGAATCTTTTTTGCAGGACTCAAACATGTGGCAATCAAAATAATTGCTTCGTACACTGAAGACCAGATTATTACTTCTGATCCGTCTCAAATTCTTGCTATCAAGAAAGCCAAAAGTGATCTACTCTCTCAGTAATAGACTTCCATATTTGGCAAATTTCGTTGTTGGACTTCAAAAAATAATTCTCATCGTACATTAGTACGCCTCAAATTATTTTTCTAGTCCGCCTAGAACTTTGCTCAAATATGAAAGTCTTGTACCATTATGGTTATATATGGACGAACAAGAACTAGAACAAAGACGGGAACAAAATAGGTGGGATCCTAAACGACAAAAAGAGGTGCCTGAGGAGCCTAAAAGCTCGCTTCCTCAAGGTACTATTTGGCTGATGACTGGTACAGCTTTGTTTGTTGACGGTGTTCAAGCACTACTTCTTTTCCTTGCAATAGGTACTGTTGCTGACACGTTTATTTCTATATTTTTTGGACTAGTTTTTTGGTTCTGGTTTAGCCTTCATGGAATAAGTTTTATGTCTCCAAAGCGTCTTGCTGCGATGGGGGGAGGATTTACTGCAGAATTAATTCCTTTTGCAAATGCACTTCCTGTATGGACCACTGCTGTTTGGTATGTTATTTCAACCACAAAAATTACTGAGAAATTACAAAAATTACCTGGAGGTAAAGTTGCGAGTATAGTTACTCAATCAAAAAAACAGATCTAGCTGTTAACAACCTCTACCTGTTTTCTATACATTTTATGATAAAATATGTCTAATGATTTCTCGTCTTTTATATATTTTTTATACTATAAACCTATGCCTTGTAATTGGCGCATTTACTTTTACCACACTAGTTTTTGCTCAATTTAATTCTTCAAGTGATGTTTCTGTTGGTATTTTGCCTCAAAACCCGGAGCCATACCAAGAAGTATATGTGACCATGGAATCCTATTCGATAGACCTCAATTCATCAAATATACGCTGGTATGTAAACAACAAACTGGTTAGCCAAGGTGTAGGTGTAAAAAAAATAACAACTCGGGTAGGTAAACTCGGCTCAGAAACAGTAGTACGTATAGAAGTGAGCTCAGGTGTGGATGCATTTACAAAAACAGTAAGTATACGACCTACATCACTAGATATTTTATGGGAAGCTCGGACTTATACTCCACCATTTTATAAAGGCAAAGCTTTGTTTACACACCAAAGTAACATCATATTTGTTGCACTTCCTCATATCGTGTCAAACGGAAAAGAAATACCAAAAGAAAATCTAACTTACACATGGACTAAAAATGGCACAATATTGGGCGAACAAAGCGGTTATGGAAAATATACACTCCCTCTTGTTGGGTCAATTATTTCTCGCCCAATCACTATTGACGTATTGGCTGAAGACCCAAAAACAGGCCTTTCTTCTTTCAATACATTATCTCTCGAACCACAAGAACCGAGTATTTTATTTTATAAAAATGACCCTCTCTATGGAATACAGTATCAAAAAGCTTTTCAGTCCACGGTACCTCTAAGCAGTAAAGAGATTGTTATCCAGGCTATCCCATACTTTTTTAGCACACCAAATGCATTTTCATCAGATATACTTTCTTTTAGTTGGTCTATTAACGGAAACAAAATTGTAGATGGTGACAATAGCCTCACAAAAACATTTAGAAGAGTGGGGGATGTCGTCGGTATATCAAATATTTCACTTTCTATCGAGCAAACAGAGCGTATTTTACAGTTTAGCACCAAATCATTGGTGATTGATTTTAAAAAAGAGTCTGCATCAACAGAAACATTCTAATATGAAAAAATATATATTAACTTTTTTATACACCCTCACATTTCTTACCGGAAGTGTGGTTTTTGCTCAAAGCCCTCAACCTATCACTGGTGAGTATGTTGTACTCGCACCTCTTCCTGGTACAACAAAACCATGTACAGGGAGTGATAACGGTGGCAAAAACTGTGCTGATATAAACTCATATTTAAGTGGGTTTTTAGGTCTTGCAATTGGTATCGGGGCCACACTCACTTTTTTATACTTAGGTTTCTATGGCTTCCAGTATGCAGTTTCAGACAGTGCTTCTGTAAAAATGGAAAATAAGGGGAAAATTTATGAAATACTTACTGGTTTTTTTCTTATTATTTCTGCATATGCAATCATACGAACTATAAACCCAAAAATATTACCCGAAGACGGATTTAGTATTGATATAAGTGTACCCTTTGTTCCAGGAGTTTCTGTGGTTGTAGGAAGTGGCGGTATTAGTATTCAAAATTATCCAATTGTAGGTTACAACATAGGAACCTACGCAACCGCTCCAAACCACGAAAAAGTAGTTGAGCAAACATACAATCAACTTACAGCACAACTTAACAACAACCTAACCGAGGCAAACATAACCTCAAACCTTAGAAGAATAGCACCCCGTACACCACTCACAGGAGCTATGATTTTGGAATCATCCAGAAAATACGGAGTAAACCCAATCTTACTTATGTCTATGATGCAGGTAGACAGCTCATATGGCACAGCAGGTAAAGGTGCTGTTACATTTAATCCTGGAAATGTGGGTAACATGGATGATGGTAGAACAAGAACATTTACTAACTGGCAACAAGGTGTAGATGCTGTTGCTGATTGGTTAAACAGACATAGAATATAATTATGACAAAAAAAACCCTCAAAATTAGTGCTATTGTTCTCATTCTTCTTGTTGTTGCTCTCGGGGCGTACTATTTTTTACTCTCAGGTGATGCGAGTGTTGCGGGTGGGAAAAAACCATTCTTTGGAAATCTCTTTCCATTTGGAGACACACCTGTAGTAACAGAGGTACCTTTTTCAACAAGCACTCCTATTATCGCAGATGTTCCTCTTGGTGCTTTTGAGCAGAAAGTTCGCTTGATATCAAACGAACCGATAGCTGGAAGTATTTTTATAGCTTCAACGACAGGGGATATTGTACGATATATAGAGAAAGCAACAGGTCATGTCTTTGATGTTCCTACATACGAAAACAAGACAACTCGTATCTCAAACACCACAATTCCTCAGATCTACAAAGCTGAATTTACCGAAAGTGGTGCCGGTTTTATAGCTCAATATATAAAAGACACCGATTCTATTGAGACTTTTTATGGAAAGCTTACTGGTGAGGGTGTTGAAAAGAACATTGTAGGTACAATACTTTCTCGATCTATTATCTCTTTTACTGTCTCACCTGATGGAAAAAATATATTTACACTTGAAGGAAGGGTGGCGGGGAGTGAAGGGTATGTATCCAAACCTGACGGTTCAAACAAAAAACTCATTTGGTCATCACCACTTAAAGAGTTTATTCCTTTGTTTATGTCCAATACCCAAGTATCTCTAACCTCAAAACCCCACAGTTCGTCCGTAGGAGTGATGTTTCGTATAAACACAGGTACAGGAAGTAAAGATACACTGCTTTCAAACGAACTCAACCTCTCAACTCTTCCAAACACAAACCAAGCTTCAGTCTTGTATTCAAACAGCACATCTCTTCTTAATTTTAATATGCTTACTGGTAGTGCTACCGAACTCTCTCCAAAAACATTTCCCGAAAAGTGTGTATGGGCTTCTACAAAATCTTTCGTATATTGTGCCGTACCAAAAAGCAATATTGGGGGTGGTTCTCTATACAGTTGGTATCGAGGGGAGGTGTCTTACTCAGATGATATCTGGGAATACGATATCGTAAACAATATTGCTCAAAAAATTATTGACCTTGAGGACCTGGCGGGAAGAAGTATCGATATTTCAACTATTTCTATCAATAAAACAGATTCTTTACTCCTTATTGAAAGTAAAATAGATGGAAGTTTGTGGACGGTTAAGTTAGATTAAGAAAAAAGACTCACCATGGTGAGTCTTTTTTCTTACTTAGTTATTCTAATTTTCTTACGAATATATAATTCCTGACCGATGGTAAAGAGGTTGCTGGTAATCCAATAAATAGAAACTGCAGCTGACACTGACCAAGAAATAAAGGTGACGAGGACAGGGAAGCCATATTTCATCTGAGTCTGCATCATTTTCATAACATCTTGTTGCATTGTAGGCTTTTTTCCTGGTTCAGGTTCGCTTGCAGGTGGTGTAGCATAAGCGATCTGAAAATATGTCGATATACCGGCGATAATAGCAAGTGGGATACTTTTACCTGCAATATCTATAAGTCCCAGAAAGTTCATACTGATAGAGAGTGGTGCAGATACAAAAGAATACAAAAGTTCCATGTTTATAACAGGAAGACCTGATTTAAGAAAGATCTGATACAGGGCTATGATGATAGGGAGCTGAAGGAGGAGTACAAAAAATCCAGCAAAAGGGTTTATATTTTTTTCTTTATACAACTCAATAGTTTTTTGAGTTTGCACCTGTTTATCTGGATATTGCTCTTTAATTCTCTCAAGATCTTTTTCAATATCCTTCATTTCCATTTGAGCCTTTGTAGCTTTGATAGAAAGAGGGAACATAATGAGCTTTACAACAATTGTAAATATAATCACAATAACTCCCGCATCAAAAAATGGAAGTGTATCCATGAGATAAATAAGGCCGTTGTAGAGTGGTTGATAAAAAATTGTGTTGAATAATGATGAAATCATAGTGAAGTAATAGTATATGTATTTAAATACTTAATCAAAATAAACAACCCTGCGGCAGAGACCGCAGGGTATTGCATGCCTCATGCCACTTGTATTTCAATGTTACCACAATGTAAGCGTCTTTTCATTGTGTTTCCCTTGGTTCTTGACGTATCTCTCTACGATAGACCAGTTACC
>JAPLZY010000016.1 GCA_026394775.1 Candidatus Zambryskiibacteriota bacterium | reverse complement strand
GGTTGTCGAGCGTTCTTTTGGGTGGTTAGAGAAGTGTCGGAGGTTGTGGAAAAATTACGAACGAAAACTGTCGACCAGCCGCCAGATGATCATGCTTGCATTTGTGTCGGTGCTACTGAAAAGATTGTGAACAGGCTCTAAGAACACGCAGCAATTTATAGACGATATAGGAGTTTGGAAAAGATAATTCTCAATAGAAAAATTTTTCTATTGAGAAAGTTTGATTTTTATATATGTATACTGTAGATTGTCTGCAGAGAGGTACATACTATGAATCAGCCCACAGCAGGCGCTTTACTTGCTCGTCTTTTGCAGGCACGAGACGATGCAGCAACACCTGAAGAATTGAGACAGGGAGCAGAAGAGCTCACCCAGCAAATTGAACGTCAGCTCAGTGACCCAACAGTTGGCGTGGTCGTGACCGTTGGGCAAGTGACTGTTGACGATGTTCCACCCATCAACTGAATGCGATCCACCAAAAACAAAATACCGTTTTTGGTGGATTTTGCCTTATATAAAAAATTTGTTCCCTCCATTTTTTCTTGGTATCATATATGCATTAGAATTCATTCGTAACCATTCGTGTTTTAATTTCCTATATTCGTATGAGCCAATTTTACCAAGATTCCATTTTTTGGGTTGATGTAGACAAGATCAAACCAAATCCATTTCAACCTCGAAAAGAGTTTGACCAGTTACAACTCAAGAGTCTCTCAGACTCGATTCGTCAATACGGTGTTCTTCAGGCATTGGTGGTGACTCGCAAAGAATCCGAAAAAGAAGATGGGGGTATTTTGGTAGAATACGAACTGATTGCAGGAGAGCGCCGTCTGCGCGCGTCAAAGCTTGCGGGACTTGCCCAAGTGCCTGTACTCATTAAAACAGGAGACGAGACTGACCTCATGAAGCTTGAGCTTGCGATAATTGAAAACCTCCAACGAGAAGACCTTAACCCGGTAGACCGTGCTCTTGCCTTTAAGAAACTTGTTGACGAGTTTGGTTTTAAACATATTACAATCGGTGAAAAAATGGGCAAAAGTCGAGAATATGTTACCAACTCTCTGCGTATCTTAGGACTCCCTGAAGACATGCTCGAAGCGCTAAAAATGGGCAAGATTACCGAAGGGCACTCACGCCCCCTCCTCATGCTCACAGACCGCCCAGAAGAGCAGCAAACTCTCTTTAAGGAGATTATTCTTCGTCGTATGACGGTGCGTGAAGCAGAATATGTGGCACGGCATATTGCGGTAGATAAAGCACGTCTCCGAGGAGAGATGCTTGACCCAATGACACGAGAAGTAGAAGAAAAACTTGCCAACACACTTCAGACTCGGGTGATGATTGAAAAGAAACAAGAAGGGCAAGGAGGTCGGATCATGATCTCATACTTTTCTGAAGAAGAACTTAAAAATATTTTAGAAATTATACATAAAGAAAAAGCGAGTCAGGCGACACAGACTCCAAAACTGCAAACAGTCGCTTTAGTAGATGCAGTGATCCCTGGAGTAGAGGGTGCAGAAAGTCCTGTTGAAATAGCGGGGGATACGATTGATATACTCGATGATCGCTCAAAAGAAGAAGTAGAAAAGGCGGATAATACGGAGAGTGATGAGGAGCTATATTCCATCAAAAACTTCAGTATATAACCTCCATAGCTGGTGAATTTCGTTGTTGGACTACGATAAAATAATTCTCATCGTACACTAGTACGTCTCAAATTATTTTTCTTGTCCGCATAGAACTTCACTCAGCTCTGAAGGTTCTATAAATACGATAGAATCTTTCTACTTCCCCCGCCTTTCCTCGAGGCTCGAACGGATATGCTTTTTAGCGATAGTAGTCTTTACCACCTCAAGCCATTTACGAGAAGGTTTGGAGTTGGGTCTGGTCTCTGCTTCCACTAAGTCTCCATTTTGAAGGGTGGTGGTGATAGCCACAAATTTCCCATTGATCTTTGCACCTGAAATATGGTTTCCGACATCTGAGTGAATATTGTAAGCAAAGTCGATTGCAGTTGAGTCTTTTGGTAGGTCGATCACGTCTCCTTTGGGTGTGAAGACAAAGATTCGTTCTTCAAAAAAATCAGACTTGATCTCGTCGATAACACTGTCGCTTGCTCCGGCATCTTTTTGATATTCTACGAGCTCTTTAACCCACCTTGGTACATCATCAAAGTTTATCTTTTTTGATGTCTTGTTTGCTGATGCATCAAAATTGTCTCGTACAGGTAATATTTTTTTCACCCAGAGAAGACTCGGGTTTGTAATTTTTTTCTTACCATCTTGCTGTTTGTATGAAATATGTGAAGTGATGCCGTATTCAGACTCACGCTGCATTTCTTTTGTTTTGATCTGTACCTCTATCACACCTCCAAACCCGTTTAAGACAGTAGTGTGGATCGACTGATAGCCGTTGGGCTTTGGGAAGGCGATATAGTCTTTGATACGCCCTGGGAGCGGTCTCCAGCCACTGTGAATAATACCAAGTATTCGGTAGCAGTCGCCGATGGTGGGGACTATGACACGCATGGCAAGAAGGTCGTAGACTTTGTCCACATCCATGTCTTTTCGTTTGAGTTTTTTGTAGAGAGAGTACAGACCTTTTACACGGTAGTCTACTGCAAAGTCAGTAATATTGTTTTTAGCAAATTCTTTCTTAAGCGACTTATTAAATTTCTCGAGCATTTCCTCTTCTTCACTTCTTTTGTTTTTCAAAAGCTTGAGCATTTTTTCATAGTCTTCCGGATAGACATAGGCAAAAGAAAGATCTTCGAGTTCACGATGAAGTTTTCGGATACCGAGGCGGTAGGCGAGTGGTGCGTAGATTTCGAGTGTTTCTTTTGCAATACGAAGCTGTTTTTCTTGTGGTACAAAATGCAGTGTACGCATATTATGTAGTCGGTCTGCAAGTTTGATCACGAGTACTCTGATATCCTGAGACATTGCCACAAAAAGTTTCCGGAGCGACTCGTTGTATCTTTCTGTTCCTCTGTATTTAAGCTGACCGAGCTTGGTCACACCCTCCACAAGAAAACGGATCTCTTTACCAAATTCTTTTTCGAGAGTCTCACCGGTCACCCCCACGTCTTCAATACTGTCATGAAGAAAACCGGCTGATACGGTGACCGCTCCCATTTCGAGTTCTGCCAAGTTTTTGGCAGTTGCAAAGAGGTGTGTAAAATATGGCTCGCCACTTTTACGAACCTGGTCTTTGTGCGCTTCTTTGGCAAAAGCATAGGCTTTCTTGACCAGAGCTTTGTCCTCCTCAGAAGGTGAGGGGATGAGAGAGAGTATTTCTTGTATATCTTCCATATTCATATTGTATGCGGATTTTGTAAAAAAGAAAGCCTTTTGTATATATAGCGAAAGGCCGCCGGATCTCTCCGGCGGCCAGGTTAGGCGAGTGTCCTGACTCGATTGCAGTAGAGCCTTCTGGTTCCTGGTTCCTCTAGGACAAAAAGAGTCTCTTCGTTTATAAGTCTATTCAGCTCCGAAAACACCACTTTGTGTTCTCTGGGAGTATATAGACCTAGAGCTTCGCATATCTTACGACACTCCATCGGCTTGTAGTCTCTTTGGATAACAAGCTCGAACACTTTACCACGAATCACCGCGTCAGTTTTTGTTGTTGGGGGGGTTGACACACTTAGTCTTCCAGCAACAAACCCTAAAAACATTGACAACAATACTATGATAATCTCTATCATCAAATTCTCCAATACAACCATACCAATATATATGAGTTTGTCAACAGCATTAAGCTTTCTTCTTAAACCCACGTCTCTTTTTTTCTTCAGCAAATATTTCGAGCGCTCTGGGGAGTTCGACTGTGTACACATCATCGGTCTTTAGGGATCGAAAATCTTTTTCGTGCACTACATAGGGACCAAAGCGGCCGTTGTTTGCACTGATTGGACTCCCACTTACAGGATGCACGCCAAGTACTCGTGGAAGTGAAAGATACGTCACAGCATCTGCCACGGTAACACTAGAAAGGTCTTTTTCTTTTGGAATACTTCCCATTTTTGGTTTCGGTGCCTTTTTAGATCCTTTGCCTTTTACTTTTTCACCCATCTGTACATATGGTCCAAAACGACCAGTGAGCACGTAAATAGGAAGACCTGTTTCTGGATGCACTCCGACAGGTTCATCCTTTTTAATTTCCACTCCTTCGAGTGTAAGAGCACCTTCGCATTCAGGATACGTATTGCATGAGAGAAACTTACCTCCACGTCCAAGTTTGATCACCATACCAGATCCACAGATAGGGCATTTAAATTTTGGATCAGCTTCACCGAGAGTGGTCGCTTTATCCAGCTTGTCTTTTAGTTTTACGTGTGCCAAAAATGGCTTGTAGAAATCTGTTAGAGTTTTTAAATATGTCTCCTTACCTTCGGCAATCAAGTCGAGCTTGTCTTCCATTTCTGCAGTAAAGTCGTCGTTTATATATTCCATGAAGTTGTCTTCCAGAAATGAAGACACCACGTCTCCTGTGTCAGTAGGGATGAGTGCTTTGTTTACTTTTTCTACATACCCTCGCTCTTCGATAGTACGGATAATAGACGCATAGGTCGACGGCCGTCCAATCCCACGTTTTTCTAGTTCTTTCACCAGTCCCGCTTCTGAATATCGGTTTGGTGGTTCTGTATGTTTTTCTTCGGTGTGTATTTCTATCAAACCAAGCTTTTCTTTTGGTTCTACTTCGGGTACCTCCACATCATCACTGCGGCTTGCAGGGTCGGCTTTCATCCAGCCATCGTAGGTAACTCGAGAACCATTGACTGAAAAGTCTGGAGATTTACCTCCACCTACTTCCACACTGATCTTGGTACGCAAAGTCTGCGCATCTTTCATCTGACTTGCGACAGTGCGAGCCCAGATCAGGTTATAGAGTTTTTCTTCATCACTGTTTTTACCAGCCACTTTTTTGTCTATATGTGTCGGACGGATCGCTTCGTGAGCTTCTTGGGCATTTTTAGATTTGGTTGCGTAAGTGCGAAATTCTAAATATTCTTTGCCAAATTCTTTTTCAACAACTGTTGCAATCTGTGCAAGAGCGACTTTAGAAAGTGTAGTTGAGTCGGTACGCATGTAGGTGATATGTCCCTCTTCGTAGAGTTTTTGTGCCAGACCCATAGTACGAGACGGAGCAAAACCAAGCCGAGTCGAAGCCGCTTGTTGGAGTGTGGAGGTGATGAAGGGAGGACGAGGGGCTTTTTTTACGTCGGTTGCTTTGATATCCTTCACGATCCATTCTGAAGAGTTGCCAATTTTTAATATTTTCTCCACTTCTTCTTTGTCGGTGGGCTCTACTTCGCAGGTGAGAGTAAACTGTTTCTTCTTTTTGTTTGTTACATCAGCAGTGATCACCCAAAAAACATGCGAAACAAACGCGCGGATTTCTCGTTCACGTTCCATTACAATACGAAGCGCAGGGGACTGTACACGTCCTGCAGAAAGTCCGTAGCGTACTTTTTTCCAGATAATTCCAGAGAGGTCGTAGCCCACGAGACGGTCCAAAACACGCCGCGCTTCCTGCGCTTCTTTTAAGTTTTCATCAATATTTCGAGGATGCTTTACTGCTTCTGTTACTGCTTCTTTTGTGATCTCCTGAAAGACCACGCGCTTTGGTTTTTTGATACCCACTGCTTCTGCAATATGCCACGCAATAGCTTCTCCTTCTCGGTCGGGGTCGGTAGCAAGTAATATCTCGTCTGCATCTCTTGCCAGTTTTTTAATATCAGCCACCACTTTCTCTTTTCCTTTTGAGATTTCATAATGAGGAGTAAAGCCATTTTCAATATCAATTGCTTGCTTATTTGATTTAGGAAGATCACGAATATGACCGACCGATGCGACTACAGTGTACTCTCCATCGAGATATTTTGAAATAGTCTTTGCCTTGGCAGGAGACTCTACAATAAGTAACTTCATACGACTAGTATTACCGTAAAATACGTTTTTTGCAAATGTGGGGATTGTATGTTGACAAGAAAGTGGTCTGGGTGTTCAATTAGATTCAGAATTCAATGGCACCCACAACTCTCAATTCGAATTTAAATACAAACTAATTTCTCCACAGAAGGAAGCGTCACAGCTTCTTTTTTCGTCTCCGATGTTGTTTGAGTACTTCTCCAGGAGTCTTGTAATCAAGACATTTCATGATCCTCC
>JAPLZY010000030.1 GCA_026394775.1 Candidatus Zambryskiibacteriota bacterium | reverse complement strand
CCTTAATACCTTTCATTTCCTGGGGACTCCGGAGAGTTATGTGACGTGAGAATGAAAGAGAAAACACCCGAGAGCTTGCGCTCTCGGGTGTTTTGAGTGGGTTTGTTGGTTTTCATGCAACAAAGCCCTTACAGTCATTAAAAATTAGGGCACGCAAAAGCCCTGCTTTTGCTCCGGTGGCACAATTAAAAAAACTCCGCATGAAGGAGTTTTTTTAATTGTGCCACCGGCAGGAATCGAACCTGCATCTAGAAATTAGGAACTTCTCGTTCTATCCATTGAACTACAGCAGCTAAAAATTTTCCCCTATGTTGGACATAGGGGAAAATTTTTTCTATGCAGCCATTGGCATATCCATTTTGGCACCACCCTTAAGAAGCTCTTCAATACGAGGCTTATCGAAACCAACAATCACCTCGTCATCAATCAAAATAACTGGCACACCCATCTGCCCTGTCTTGTCGAAAATCTCCATCTGCTTCTCCCGGTCAGTTGACACATCAAAAGATTCAAAGGGAATATTGTTTTCCTTTAAGTAATCCTTTGCGAGGTTACAAAAATGACAAGTTGGGGTCGAATATACAACTACTTTTTTCATATGATTTTATTGTTACAAACCAAGAAATTCTAAAAAACAATCTCTTGATTCACTGTTTTTAAAGTCCTCCCAGTATATCACATCTTAGAAACCGAAAAAGCTTCGCATTTTTTGCCATACACTCTTTTTTGGTGTACTTGTAGACAGTGCTTTTTCCTGATCTTCAACCAGGACGACAACCTGCTCTTGTTCTTTCGCTACACTGTATTTAGATCGTATCTCAGCCTCCAAACCCTCATCAGTCTGCAGTGTGTCTATCGACTTTACGAGTGCAGTATCTTTTGCAGAAAGAACTATAGTCTGTTGTTCTACCTTTCTTAAATCCCCTTCACTTTCTTGTTTTTTTTCATACACTCTATATACAGAAAAAAGACTATAGAGCGCAAGGACTGCCAAAAAAATACGCACTCCACGAGAGTACATAAATGTCTTTGTTTTCCATTTTTGTTGAAAATCAAGCATGATTCATATATAATAACAAAATTAGTATAATTTTGTTATTGTCTCGACGTCACTTCTCGGAAATGAAAGAGATTACACTTTCATTTCACTCGAAGCTATACGAGATAACACCAAAATATCAAACAAACCTAATGCTATTTCAGAAAAAGAACCAAAAATACATAAAAATCGCCTGGTCTGCAGTCGTAATACTCATTATCCTGAGCATGACTCTCGCTTACATCATGCCTCTTTTCGCATAGGAATTTCCCCTATATCAAATTAAGAAACTTTGAGGATTTTTCGCCAAGGTCGCGTATAAAATGTAGAAAATATTTGTAGACGTACTTTGTGTACGGCGGAGAATATTTTCTACATTTTAGACGATGAGATTGGTGAAAAAAACCAAAGCTAATCGCTTCTCATCATGCGCAAGAAAACATCGTGAGGGATACTAACCTTAGCCCTTTCCGCCATCTTCTTCTTCCCTTTCTTCTGTTTTTCTCGAAGCTTCATTTTTCGTGTAATATCTCCACCATACATATGCTGAGTTACGTCTTTTCTGAAAGCAGTCATGGTTCGAGACGCGATGATTCGCCCGAGTGCCTTACCTTGTATCTTCATTGCTACCATTTGTCGAGGCATGATTAAATGCAACTTCTCTACAGCTTTCTCAGCCTCTTCCTCTACAGTTCTTTTTGCAACCACACGAGAAAATGCAGGCATCACATCATCGGCCACCAAAATATCAAGTCGAGTCACGTGTGCCTCTCGCTCACGGTTGAGCTCATAAGAAACAGACGCGTAGCCAGAAGTAGCACTTTTAAGTTTATCAAAAAAATTTCTCATCATTTCACGAAGTGGCATCTGTATAGAAAGTCTCGCTCGGTCTTCACCAAAGTTTTCAGATTCACCAAGTTCCCCTTCGTGCTCGTAAAGAAGTGTCATGATATTTCCAAGATATGGAGTCGGACAAATGATAGTCATATCCACCCACGGCTCGATCACTTTTGTATAGGTACCGTCATCAGGAAAAAATGCAGGTGAGTACACCATCTGCTCAACCCCGTTTCGCAAGGTCACTTTGTAGGTAATAGTCGGCATTGTCACGACTAAGGTCAAGCCAAACTCACGCTTGAGTCGCTCAGTAATAATCTCAAGATGAAGCATTCCAAGGAAACCACAGCGGAAACCTCGTCCGAGCGAACCAGATGATTCTTCATCAAATGTGTACGAGGAGTCAGAAAGTTTGAGCTTACCAAGCGACTGCTTCAAAAGCACAAAGTCGTCCTGACTTTCAGGATAAATAGAAGCCCACACCACAGGAGACGGCGACATATAACCAGGAAGTGGTGGTAATGTATCTACTATACTTGCAACAGTATCTCCCACAGAGGCGATCCCCGGCTCTTTAATACCGGTCACTATGTAGCCTGTCTCTCCAGCAGAGAGTGACTCGACAGCCTTTTCACCAGGAGCAAAGATCCCCACCTCAATTGCAGTAAATTTTTCATTGGCGATCTTAAAGACAAGTGGCGTGTTACGCGAGATTGTCCCATTCATTACTCGCACAAAAACAATAACACCTCGGTGAGTCGAATATTTAAAATCGAAAATCAGGGCACGAAAGTTTGGAGTCTGTATTTCCAGTTTAGGCGGAGGGATTACCTCAATTACTTTCTGCAATAAAGCTTCTACTCCTTCACCTGTACGTCCAGAAACCAAAAGTACATCATCAGCTCTACAATCAAGAAGTTTAACCACCTGCTGTCTCACATCGTCGATACGAGCAAGTGGAGAGTCTATTTTTGAGAGCACCGGGATGATCTTGAGTCCCGCTTCTCGCGCCATAGCGAGTACAGAGAGAGTCTGGGCCTGTACACCTTGCGTACAGTCTACCAAAAGCACACAGCCTTCTACAGCCTTAAGCGCTCGAGATACTTCATATGAAAAGTCGATGTGTCCAGGAGTATCGATCAAATTTAAAATATATTTTGAATTTGTTCGATCTAACTTCTGACTTCCAACTTCTAACTTCTGTGTATCAAAATGGTACTCCATTCGCACGGGTTGCATCTTAATAGTGATACCCCGCTCACGCTCAAGCTCCATAGAGTCGAGCACCTGGTCCTGCATTTTGCGCTTTTCTATAGTATGAGTGATCTCAAGCATACGGTCAGCCAGAGTGGACTTTCCGTGGTCAATATGCGCAATAATACTAAAGTTTCGTATGTGATCCATAGGTTCCTATTAAAGCACAAAATCCCTTTATATTAAAGCTTCGAACCCTATCTTAATAATGAAATTATTTGTCTATCAAACGTCACAACAGGTATACGAAGGGTTTTAGAAAGATGTATCAAAGTTGCATCAGTAAAAGATACTTTCTTACTGAAACTCTTAAAAAACTCTGCGTCGGCATAAATTGTGACAGGTGGAATTATTATATCAGAAGCATCATCGAATATATCCTGAAGAAATAAACCTGCTGTTTTATTTCCAGCTTTATACGTTAATACAGTGACAACCTCTTGGATTACATAGGGATGAACAACCAAAAGCTTATGCTCTAAATCAGTCATCACTCGCAAAGCTTCATTATGATCTGAATCGTCTTTATAATAGAACGCCACAAACACACTACTATCCACAATAAATCTATAAGACTCCATACACTACTTTATCAATTTCCTGAGAGAGATTTTTATTCTTCTTTCCGCCCTTAAATATATGTTTTTTTGCACGCTGAAGAAATGTACTTGCCTTGTTATGGCGAGTTTTGGGAAAAGCAATGAATTTCTTAGTTTCAGTAGTCATGTGCACATATTATACCACACACATATCATTATACAAACTTACTTTCCTTTACAAACTTGCATCTGGAGCCACCACCTTAGCTTTCCATATTTTCTTATGCAACGTAGTCCACACTTCACTCAGTTCTTTGCTTTGTAGGAGAACAAGGATAAGAAGCCAACAGAGTATTCCTACAATACCAGCACTGAAACCTTGCATGAAAATACCAAACAGTGTATCCAGGTCAAAGAAGGAATCAAAGACATCGAGTGCTTTGTATGCCACATATCCCATAATAAGTGACGCACCAAGTGTCTGGAACAGTGTACGAAATACCGGTGCAGAGTAGCGTGGATATTCACGTTCAAATGCATACCAATGAATACACATGTTGACCAAAGTCCCTACGGTATACCCAAGTGGCAACATGAGCACTATTGTTCCGGGAATAGTTGCAACTTTTAGGAGTGACTCCATAAAATCCCGAAATAATGGAATATCACGAAATACTATCACCAAAGCATATGACACGAGCACAATGAGCCCTGCTGAAAACATATTCATCAGAAGCGGTGGCCGAGTTTTCCCTCGTGCATAGTAGGAGCGAACAAAAAGTGTCGTGAGGTTTTGTGCAATGAGAGATACCGTAAAAAGTGCAAGAGCTGCTGCAGTGAGTCGAGTACTGTCCCAATTGAAAAGCCCCGCCCCAAGAACTGTTCTCACTATCTGAGCCCGAAGCACAATAAACAGGACCGATATTGGTATCGACCAAAAAATAATATGCTTTGAAGAAGTAACCATGTGCTCCAAAAACTGTTCCTGATCTCCTTTTGAAAACAAGCGAGTGAGTGTAGGAAATGCAGCGAGTGAGTAGCTGACCCCGATAATAGAAAACGGTACTGACTGTAGGTTAAACGAAAAGTTAAATACAGAGATAGAACCTGGTATAAGGAAAGATGCAAAGGAGATCAGGAAAAGTTCAGTAAGCTCGTTTGAAGAGACAGTGATAGTACGTGGGAGAGAAATAAATATCACTTTTTTTATCGATGCAAAATCCAACGGGAAACGAAACCTTGGAAGAAACCCTGACTCTATTACTGACGGCACCTGAATAAGTAAATGCAGGAGCGCACCAAAGACAACACCGAGAGTAAGCCCTGGAAGGCCCCAGATTGGGTAAAACACCAAGATACCGAGCATAATACCAATGTTGTACATTACCGGAGCTATCGCATACACAAAGAAGCGTTTGTAGACCTGTGTAATACTCGCCAAGAGATTTGAGAGTCCGAGCAAAAAAGGAGAAAGAAGAAGTATTCGAGTCATTGCTACAAGTTCAGAATAATACGCTGTCTGACTAATGCTTGGAAAAAGCAATCGAGTGAGAGTTGGTGTGGCAAAAAAAAGTACGAGAGATACGACAGACATAAGTACCATGTAAAAAGTAAATATGTTGTGTAAAAACTGTTTTGCTTCATCCACATCTCGGTCGATACGCTCTATAAGAAAAGGAATAATAACAGATACGGAAACAAGAGAAGCTACTGTTGCAAACACAATATCAGGAATACGAAAGGCAGCATAATATATATCTAGGCTCTGACTTGCACCAAAAAGGGACGCGAGGATTCGGTCCCTAAAAAGTGCAAGTATTTGCGAGAGGATTGCAAAGAAACCCAAAAGATACGCAGCCTGATGAAGGCCAGATATCTCTCTGTTAAATATATGCAATATCCCCTTTACCATTCTTCTACTGTCTATCTCTTACCGGAGCCGTCTGTCGTTTTTCTGGTGTTGAGGTTATTGGTGGTTCTGCGTTCGTAAACGGAGACTTACCGGCCTTGAGGTTTGTGAGTATAAATTCAACTTCTTTACTCTCTGGGTTTGTAGTTTTCAACTCTTCGAACAACTTAATAGCGTTTGGTATGTCACCTTGCTGTACCAAAGAGAGGCCGAGGAAGTACTTTGAGTTTGCATAATCAGGTGCAATAGTGAGAGATTTTACAAAAGCTTCAGTTGCGCCTTTAAAGTCTTGATCATTGTATTTAAGTAGTCCAAGCTGGAAGAATACATTTGCATTTGTTGGATCAATAATTGCAAGAGCTGCTACAGAATCAATAGCTCCTTTTAGATTTTTGTCAGCAACCTCTAGCTGTGAAAGCAGGAGATATGCGTCAGTGTAGTTTTGCTTTTGATTGATAGCAAGGAATGCATATTCTTTTGCTTTCTTTAGATTGTTTTTTGCAGCTTCAAGTCGAGCGAAAAGGAGGCTAATACCTGGGTTCTGAGGATTTCTCTCCATAGCCTTCTGGTAAGAAAGTGTTGCTGCTTCATACGCACCTGCGACTTCAGTTTGACTTGGTACAGCTACTTCATATGCTCTTCCGAGCGCTACCCAGTTGAGATAATTTGCATCATCTGCCTGCTGAGCTTTTGTTGCAGAGCTAATAGCTTTTGAAAGCTCATCTGTAAAGAACTTTGAAACTTCTTCTTTATTTGCTTTTGAAAGGTCTTGAGAAAGCAGACTATTGATCTTAAGAATCGCGATCTCAGACTGTGCACGGTAGTAGACATCATAAGGAACAAGAGCGATCGCTTTTGCAAGTTGCACCTCTGAATCTGCAATATCACCTTTTGTATTTGCAGCGTATGCACTCTTCTGGAAATACCAGAGTGAACGAGAGTTATTCATAAGTCCATATGCCAGAGTTCCGGTAACAACAAAGACAGCAACGAGAGCAAGAGTGGCAGCAAAACCAACTTTTGGATTTTGAGTAAATACAAAGACTTTTGTCTTCAAGACTCCGTTTGTATAGAGTGTTGCAAAGAAAAGTCCAGTAAAGAAGAGTGTTAGTATGAAGACCACCATACTCGGGACGTATATAAAGGTCATGATCCACAAGTACAGTGCAATGAAGAAAGATGACACAGTAAGGTAGAGAGAAAACTGGTCAAGCATCTTAGAGAAGATTGCTTTGAAACCGAGGTAAAGAAACACTGCAAAGAAGAAGATCCATGAAAGTACTCCAAGGATTCCTGTAGTCACTGCAAATGTTGGAAGAAGTCCTACGCCGTATGCAAAGTCAGTATTCCAAAAAATAGTTGAGTTAATATCTGCAGGCTTATATGAAAGCCACTGACTTGCAAATGTGTTTGGACCTGAGCCAAAAACAGGCTGGTTTTTAAGTGTGTTTTTTACAATATCAAGAGTTACACCGAGAGTTGGTCGTACATCCACACTTGATACATTAAACGCTGTTGCGAGTTTGTTGCCAAGCACACCTCCCCAGATTGTAAACACGAGAGCTACTATAAATACGATAAATGAAGTAACTGGTATTTTTTTCAATCGATCTCCCCATGACATGCTTGCCACATCATCAGATGAGAACACTCTGTATGCGAGGAAAAGAAAAGCAGTTACTGCAACAATCACCCAAATAGTTGAAAAGTTTACAAGAGACAAAAAGAAAAGTGATGCAACAAGTGCACAGAGTGTAAGTGCTCGAGTAAGCTTTGTAAGAGAAAGCATTTCAAACGTAAAGAGAGAAAGTATCGCCCCGATACCGAAAAATATTCCTGTACTATTCCAACCACCCACAGCAGTACTTGTAAGCTCATTGAACAAACCAAAAGAAAGTACGTTTGCGCCAAAGATCATTCTGATCACCAAAAAGATTGTCACTGAAAGAAGTGATACTACCACTGCTACATACGAATAGAAAATCCGCTCTCGTGTTTTGAACACATTTGAAACCAGAAAGAGAAAAGCAAAACCAAGGAGAATAAACCCTACGGTACTCAAATCAAATGTATACCCGAAAAAAGACATTCGAGAAAAGCCGTGTGAAAGCGAAGCGAGTGTGTAGATACCTGGTACTGCGAGCAAGGCGCCGAACATAAAAAGTTTTGACTCTGGCATTTCAAGAGTCCCTTTTTTCAAGCTACTGATGATAAATGCAAAAATACTGACAATAGTACCGAATGCGAAAAGCAAACTTGTCCCAAACTGAACAGAAACAAAGCTTCCTGGAACAAAAAATAGTGGTGCAAGGAAGACTACGAGAAGCAAGAGGCCAAATGTAATCTTGTCTGCAACTGAAGATTTTGTATAGATATTATTCTCTTCCATGTGGATATGTGTAAATTATTATTAATTAAATCTATCTGCATATTATATGCTAAAACGCACTCTCAAACAAAGCTTGAGGTGTTGATAAAAAAACCCATACCAAAGCCTATATATTGCTTTTAAGCCGCTTTTAATGTATAATTTTTTGGTGTATGAGACGATCGCTCTGACCCTCCTCACAGAGGAATCAGGGAGGAAAGTCCGAACATTGATCCCGGATTATGCTGGGAAAAGGTAGCGGGTAATCCCCGTCCGCAGTAATGCGAGAGGTGCGAGCAGTGACGCCCGAGGCGAAAGTCAGAGGATTCTCTTACGAGAATAATGCTACGGCGACGTAGGTGCTAAATCAAAATGTTTACATTTTGATCGCACGAGCAATTGTTTACAATTGCTTTAGTGAAACGGCAAAATCCTTACCCCAATGCAAGGCCGTATCCGGACGCACTACGTTGAGCTTCGTGCATCCGAATTTTAAATTTAAAATTTTGAATTTAAAATTCAGCACGAAACGCAGTGTAGTGCGTCTGGGGGTGCCGCTCGAGCGCATAGGCAACTATGCGCCTAGATAAATGATCGTCCGCGACAAAATTCGGCTTATTATACACAAATGAAAAAACACTCCGAATAGGAGTGTTTTTTCATGTATGTTTTTATGTGTCTTATGCGTCCTATTTGTCCTATCGCATTCTGCATTTTGTATTTTGCATCTTCGTCCTATCCGTACTATGCATTTCGCATTCTGCATTTTAGTCCTATTCGTCCTATCGCATTTGCATTCGTCTTATGCGTCCTATCGTATTGTGTATTTGACCCATGTGTCCTATTCTTTGCATTTTATACAAAAAAACACAAAGTTTCCTTTGTGTTTTTTGCATTCGTCTTATGCGTCCTATTAGTCCTATTGCATTTGACCTATTTGCCCTATCCGTCCTATGCATTTTGCATTTAACCTATTGCACCGGGATCACCTCCACTGTCCGTGTCGCGTGGCCCCAATTCCCTGCTTGGTCCACTGCACTGAAGACTATCGTGTGGTGCTGGTAGCTGAGGTGTCGAGTACGATATCTGTCATACTCACTCCGTTGACGCTGTACTGGATCCCCAAGTTGTTGTTCTGCACCAGAGGTCCGCTTGGGTCGAGGGGGTTTCCTAATGTGTTATTGATTAGCTACTATATCCTTCTGGTCATCTGGGTCTAAATGCTCCACTGCGTATTTTTTCAATTCAGGTAATATGCTTGATAGGATTGGAATTTGATCTTCAAGAATCTTTCTAATAATCTGAGGGTCAACATCATGATAATGATGCACAATAATATCCCTTGTTCGTGCAATATCACTCCAAGGAATTTGAGGAAAATTTTCCGTAAAACTAGTAGACAGGTTTTTTGCAATTTCACCCAATGTTTCTGTGCGATACAAGATACCTGAAAAGGAGAGATCATCGTTGATCAAATACTCAATACTGTGAGAAGCAATATCTTTCTCTGTATTATTTACAATTTCACAAAAATTTTCTATTGATAGGTAATCTTGAAGTGCGGTTCTATTCATAAATATTTACTAAATCTTTTTTAATATACTTCATCATAAGAGGATGCAAAGTACTTTCAATAACTAGATCAATTTTCTTTCCTGTTGCTAATTCTAATTTATTCAATAAGCCTCCATACTGAAATAAATCCATAGGCTGTGAATACCGAATCAATATATCTATATCACTTTCAGCACGAAAATCCCCTCGTGCATACGAGCCAAATATACCTGCATAACTTATCGGGTACTGTTTCAGGTAAGGTGTAATGATTGATTTAATTGTATTAATTGATTTTTCCATAACTAGAATATTATACCACACATCCTTAAATTAAAAAACTCACCTTGCGGTGAGTTTTTTAATTTATAAATCCTTTGTGTCCTACCTCTGATTTATTCCTCCTATTGCACCGGGATCACCTCCACTGTCCGTGTCGCGTGGCCCCAATTCCCTGCCTGGTCCACTGCGCTGAAGACTATCGTGTTGGTGCTGGTCGCTGAGGTGTCGAGTACGATATCTGTCATACTCACTCCGTTGACACTGTACTGAAGTCCTAGGTTGTTGTTCTGTACCAAAGGTCCGCTTGGGTCGAGTGGGTTTATTCCCATGTCGCTCACTGTCGCCCCGAGGTCCACGTAGCTCGTGCCCACTTGGATCTCAGCTGGGTTGTTACCCATAAGAGAGATCACCGGTGCCACTGTATCTGTCGTGGTCGCTGTGCCAGAGTCTGAGCCAGCTGCTGGACAGAGACCTGCCGCTGAGACCATCGCACCGTTGCTCATCTTGAGACAGTATGGATCACCTGTTACATCGTCGTAGAGCGTGATACCTGTTGGCTTCTCTGGAGTACCGACGGTGAGGTTTTCTACGAACACATTTTTCAGATAAGCGATTCCTTGTGTAAACCGAGCACCCATTCCTTCGAGTCCTGCGAGCACTTCTGAGAAAGGTGCACCTCCGGTCACTGCGGTAGATGAAGCTACTGTAGCTTCCAGTGCGGTGAGTCGTGTATTCATCGACTCGGTCTTCAAGCTAAGCTCCTGCACTGCCTTGGTCAATACCGATGTCATTTCTTCGTATCGGAATGAGCGGATCGCACCAGTAGAGTCTTTCGCGACGAGTCTTGGTTCGAGGAGGTTTACTTCTTCAGCGATAAATCCAAAGTGTTCAGAATTTGTCGCATCTCCGTTGTAAACATAAGTCACTGGTCGCATTGCATTTACCAAGTCGAGTGCGTTGATAGAAGATGTAGCAATGCTGTGTTTAAACTGAGCTGATGACACGGTACATGTACTTACTCCTGTGTTTACTCGCACCTCACCACCTGCAGAGAGACAGATCGCTGAGTCTCCGGTCGCTACCGCAGAAAGTCCGTTCATTGCTACCGTACCCTGGACTGCAAACTTTGCCCATGGGGATGTCGTTGCGATACCGACATTTCCTGAATTATCAATAGTAAGACGTGTTGTCGTAAAATCATTTACTGTACCAATCTTAAACTTACTACTATCCGCAGCATCAATTCCAACAACGAATCTAGATGAATTTGAAGTAAAGAAACGAAGGTATGCATTGTTTGCATCAGTGGTTCCTATGTCTGCGTATTGTGCAGCACCTGTATTTTGGAATCTAGCACCGCCAATTACCTGGAGCGCGAACGTAGGGGTAGAAATTCCAACACCAACATTTCCAGAGAAGTATCCACTACCAGATACAGAGAGTGCCTGAGTCGGTGAAGTGGTTCCAATACCTACGTTTCCACTAGAATTAATAGTCAAACGAGCTGTGTTTCCAGTTCCAAGCTGAAGAGCGTTTCCACTTTGCTGATTCATTACCATTGCATATGGCAAACTTCCTGACATAAGTGACCCTCCTGTAGAACCTTCTGTTCCGATAAATGTAGTTACGTTGTTTGCAAATCGAGCAAACACAGGATTCGTAATAGTGCTTGCTTGAAGGTTCAACAAGCTATTTCCAACACCCCAGACATCGAGTTTGTATGCAGGTGAAGATGTTCCAATACCTACATTACCTGAAGTTACGGTAATAGCTTCACCTGTTGTTGTATCACCAATATATGTTTTGTTATCAGCTCCAAGTCGGATGAGGCCAACGAAAGTACCACCTGTCTGGAGTCCTCCAAGACTACTATTGTTTGCAAGTCCAATGTTTCCCTGAACTGAAAGTTTTACGTTTGGAGTAGTGGTTCCAATCCCCACATTTCCCGCATTAAGTACAGTAAACAAAGAGTTTGTACTTTGATCGAGAACATCAAACGACTTTGAAACTCCGATCATTGCACGTACTCGAGAAGAAAGATTTTGACCCCCAGCATAAGAACCTCGGTTAATAATTACATCGTCATTATTATCAATACCGAATATTTGCTGAGAAGCACCACTTGTTCGTGTTCCCATTACGTACGATGCGTTGTTTGGACCAATCACAATGTTACCCTGGACAACAAGCTTCTCAGTAGGATTTGATGTCCCCACTCCAACATTTCCAGAGTTCTGCTGAACGATGAACTGTGAACTGCCGATTGCAAATCCTCCAGTTCCGATTGTTGAAGTTGCTGTAGTAGATGTTGCATTAAAGTTTCCAAATGTTGGTGTTGATGTAGCGACAATGAGTCCTGCTGAGTTTGTAGAAAGGAGTGAGTTGATTGCAACTGAAGTAAGGCTGATTGTTGGAGCTGAGAATGATGATGTTGCAACAAAGTTTGCTGCAGTCACTGTTCCTCCATCGAAGAATCCTGATCCTGCGACTGAGAGTTTGTATCCTGGGGTTGTTGAGCCAATTCCTACGTTTCCTGACGCAGAGTCAATAAACATTCGCGTAGTACCACTGTTACTATTGAAAAGGAAACCTTTAGATGATGAATCTCGTGGAACTGTAAATGTCATTCCATTATTCCACCATGAAGATGTAATACTTCCTGTTCCAGCAGTGTTACTTCTAAAAAGTAAGCTTGCTGTATCACTTGAACCAGTAACTACATTTGTGATTGCCAATGCAGTCGCAGCACCAGAGACCACAAGTTGCGTATCTGGAGTTGTTGTCCCAATACCAATGTTACCATTTTTATCAATTCTCATCGCTTCAAATGGACCCCCTCCTGATTTCTTTACAGAGAAAGCGAGTGCAACATTGTCAATACCACCAGCATCACGAATACCAGAGATTTTTGCAAAATAATCACTACCCTGATTCATAAAGCTCAATGATGCAAACTCACTACCTGTCGTAACTGTCGAACCAATAAGACGTGCTGTCGATGTAGCTTCTCCAGTAATAGCACTAACGATATCTAGTTTCGAAGTAGGCGTAGATGTTCCAATCCCGACATTTCCACTCGCATTGATTCGCAAACGTTCAGACAATGCACCTGCAGGTACGCGTGTCTTGAACAAGAGAGCTCCCTCATCTGCACCTGTCTCACGAGCAAAAGTAATAGTTGCTGCTGTTTGTCCTGGAGTATAATTCGATCGTACAAAATTAATACCACCAAGTTCGGCATTCTGGGCAGCATTATCAGAGTATAAATTGATATACCGGTTTTGCTGTACTCCCGCACTTCCGAGTGTAATATCTCCTCCAGCAATAGAGAGAAGTGAAGTTGGTGAAGTAGTTCCGATTCCGACATTCCCCCCACTCGTAATTCTCATTCGTTCAACACCACTTGTTTCAAGTGCGAGAGGTTGAGCATCATTGGTTCCAAGCAGTGCAGTAGTACCAAATGAGTTACCGTTTTGCGCAAAGAATGTACTTGATGCAACAGCTGTAACAGTAGTCCATGTAGGCGCTACACCTGTGCCGTTTGACATAAGGCTCCGGTGAATGCGAGGTTACCTGCGATTTCGAGTCTTTGTTGAGGTGAGGTGGTTCCGATACCGACGTTTCCTGCATTATTCCATCGAAGCACAATCGCTTCGGTACCGTTGTTGTAACCTAAGGCACCTCCATCAAACCCATGAATCACTGGACCGTTGTACTGAGCATTTGCAAAGTTTTTACCGCTCCATGTTGGTGTTATACCTGTAGTAGTAGCTGTTCCAGAGCTCACCGGTGAGAAATACAATGAACCCTCAGTGATACGAGTATTCCCAACTACATTTAGTCTTTCATTTGGAGTTGATGTTCCGATTCCTACGTTTCCGTTTGCCAACATTGTAAACTGCTGATTTCCTGCATTAGCAATTCCAAAATTAGTACCATCAATCAATCCTAGATAATATGTATTAGTTGGGTTACTAATCTGTATTCTTGTTTGAGAAGCAGCAGTAGTACGATTGAAAATCGCAGATACTGAACCTGTACCCTGAACATCCAAAAGAGCTCCTGGGATTGTTGTTCCAATACCTACGTTACCTGTATTATTTATAGTTACCTGTGCCGCTGTTGCTAAATCAGCATCAGAATAAGAACTCGGATTTGCACCAATATGAAGGAGTCCCGAACCTCCTAGAGCAAAATATCTATCCGTACCACCTGACTTCAAGAAAGATAATCCAACTCCATTTGTAGTCGAATTACTTGCCGCGAAACGAACAATATTTGCAGTCGTATCAGCTATGGAACCCACTTGCAATTTCTGCCCAGGTGCCGTCGTCCCGATACCGACATTTCCCGTAGACGTAACAGTAAGTCGATCACTACCGTTTAGATAAGTTCGAACACTATTATCAGCTGCTTGGTAAATACCTCCATCTACTATTCCTGAAGTGTTTCTGAAGTTATATCCTCGCGTGTTGTCTATTAAGACTGCCCCGCCAACAATATCTAATTTTGAAACAGGTGTTGAGGTTCCAATACCCACATTTCCACTCGCATCAATTCTCATTCTTTCTGGTGCAGCAGTGCCTGCAGTAGCTGAAGAGTTTGTAAAGAATCTAAGTGTTCCTGCAGAATTATATCCTAATCCAGCCAACCCTCCAGTAGAATCATGAGAAGGTNNACCTCCAAAACCTCCGCCAGTATCAATAGTTGCAACACGTGAAAACGAAGCATTGTTAAAACGATATTCATTATTAGAATTTATTATTCCAGCTACGTCCAGTTTTTGTGTTGGAGTATTTGTTCCAATTCCTACGTTTCCTGCTGCATCAAATCGCACTCTTTCAGTAGTTCCTGTGTAGAAAGAGTGATATGCAGAAGTTGGAACTTGATACTGAAGCTGAGCTGCTTGCACTCCAAAACCGTAATAATTTTGTGCAGCAGGTGAGCCTGAATACAATGAGATCTTTTCACCAACTGTTTGAGCAAATGTGAGAGGTCTGTCAGGAGTTGTTGTTCCGATCCCGACATTTCCTGTTGCAGAATCAATAAACATTCGTGTTGATGCAGCCACAGTAGTATACCCACTTCCTGCTGCGCGTGTTGCAAATGAAATACCAGCTTCATTAAGCTGCATTGCTGTTCCACCAGCTCCTCCGCCATTATTGTTGTTTTCGATAAGATTCTTATCGAAAGAACCGATACCTGGAGCAAAAGTGAGACCTCCACCATTTCGATTGAACCCAATCTTAGAAGAGTTTGCTTGACTCATTACCTGGAAAGATGCAGTTGATGCTCCAGGGATTTCTACTACTCGAAACAAATCTGTTGTACCTTGAGATGAACCTCCTGTAATAGCAAGTGTAGTTGCACCTGTAAGGTTTTGAATTGAAAGTGTAGCAGCTGGACTAGAAGTCCCAATTCCGACGTTGCCACCATTAGTAACTCTCAATCGTTCTATGTTGTTTGTGTTGAGAGTTACAGCTCCATATGTACTATAAAGCTCCACGTTGTTTTGACGAGTTGCATCAGAGAAGGTAGAACCGATACCATAGATACCTCCTTGAACCAGATTATTTTCAGCTAACTGGAATTCACCATACGATGAGGTTGTCTGGTGAGTAATTCGTAATTGAGGGGTTACCGCTTTTTCAACATGAAGAAGTGTTGCTGGTGTCGTCGTCCCAATTCCGAGGTTTCCATTAGTATCAAACCGAGCTCGCTCCACTCCTCCTGTTTGGAACATAGTAGCAGTCGCTGGATTGATAATCACATTGTTTCCAGTACTTGTAAGGGTAAGTGAGTTTATTCCTCCACTGATAGTTCTGATATATCCAACATTAAATCGATTGGTTAATGAACCAAGGTCGTATGTTGCATCTGCATCTGGACCAATGTTACCGAGGACCTGGAGTCTGAAATTTAAAGGTGAAGTGGTAGCTATTCCCACATTTCCATTAGCAAGAATGGTTTGTCTAACGAGACCATTAAGGAGTGCAGTAGTACCAAATGAGTTACCGTTTTGTGCAAAGAATGTACTTGATGCTACAGCAGTGACCGTAGTCCATGTAGGTGCTACACCTGTTCCATTTGACATAAGTACTGTTCCTGCGACTCCTGCCTGGTAGTTTGGCATGAGTGCTCCAGTAAATGCGAGGTTACCTGCGATTTCGAGTCTTTGTTGAGGTGAAGTGGTGCCGATACCTAAATTTCCAGCAGAAGTAATTCTCATTGTTTCTGTCTGGTTCGTCAAACGGAATACTTGGATATTTGCATCATAGTAGTTTGAAGCACTGACACCAAGACGTACACCTGTGCCATCTGTATCTGATACGTGCAATCGAGCACCTGGAGTAAGAGTTCCAATTCCTACATTTCCAGAGTTTTGCTGAACGATGAACTGTGATGTTCCCACTGCAAAACCTCCAGTTGAAATGGTAGATGTTGCTGTTGTTGAAGTTGCTGTAAATGTCTGAGCTGAAACATCTCCCTGGACGTTTAGTTTTGAGTTTGGTGATGTATTTCCAATACCTACATTTCCCGCAGAAGTAATATTCATCGCATTTCCGCCAAGTGCATAGTTGTAGATTCCAAATGTAGATCCTGTAACACCTCCAGCGGCAGGTCCAATTGCCCAGATATTTCCGTTACCATTTACTGAAGTTGGTGATTGACCGTAATTTGTAGCTCCTGAAATAAATCCAATTGAAGCTTCACCATTTGAAGTTGCGTTTCCTACCTGAACTTGTCCAAAACTCGATAGAGTAGTGTCAGCTATTATTTTACCGCCTGACACTGTCAATCGTGATGTTGGAGTAGTACTACCAATTCCCACATTTCCTGACGCATTCATAATTGTAAACGGAGTACTGACAATAGAGTTTGCTGCGTCATTGAGAAGTTGAACAGAGAAAGCGTTTGATTTGTTTCCAAATCTCATATATCGCTGACCAGAAGCGTTTGAACGAGTGTTCAAGTTGTACCATGTCTCCTCAAATCCATCTGCAGTGAAGTAAGCACCTCCAACAGATGAAGCTCCCTGACCTCCGTACGCTACGATTGCTGTTCTACCTGAACTATCCACGTTGGTAGAAACAGAACCTCCCACAGTCCCTGACTGTACATTTCCAAAATATGACATGTTACCTGCTGTTGTTGTGTCAACAGAAAGTCTTGCATTAGGTGACGATGTTGCGATTCCTACGCTTCCGTTATCCAAAATTGTAAGTCGTGCAGTATCTGCAGAGTCAGTAAATTGTGCTAGAAGGCCTGTTGTAGTACCAGCACCTTTTACTGAAAGTCTCGCTGTAGGAGTGCTTGAAGACACACCTATATTTCCTGAAGAATTTATATACAATCTATCTGTACTACCTGTGCGCAAACTCAAGTATCCACTTGCAGAGCTACCGAGCATACCTACTGTTCCTGCACCAAATTCATATTGGTAACCATCACCAATTCTTACATTACTTCCAGCTACTTCCAACTTTGTACTAGGTGCAACCACCCCAATCCCAAGGTTTCCTGCAGATGTCAAAATCATCTGATCTGTATTATTCAATCTGAAGTTGATACTGTTTCCTGTTGGTCGGTTGATGTAGAGTGTCTGATCTGTTGGGCTACTTGAGAAGTTGTATCCAGTTTGTGACACAGTATTGTTGAGACTGATACCTGTGTAGTTTCCACTTGCAGCACCGAGAGCTCCAATAGTTGCAGAACCTGTACCCTGGCCAACTACTACTAATTTATCAGTTGGTGAAGTGGTTCCAATTCCCACATTTCCAGTTGAACGGTCAACCACAAATCTATTTGTTGCGATTGCAAACCCGCCTGCAATAGTTGAAGTTGCTGTAGTTGATGTCGCATTAAAATTTCCAAATGTTGGTGTTGATGTTGCAACAATGAGCCCTGCTGAGTTTGTAGAAAGGAGTGAGTTGATAGCTGCGCCTGAGAGTGTAAATGCAGGGGCTGAGATTGAAGATGTTGCGATGATATTTGCTGCGGTTACTGTTCCTCCATCAAAGTATGCAGAGCCTGCTACACTGAATTTGTATCCTGGAGTTGTTGAGCCGATACCGACATTTCCATTTGCATCAATTCTCATTCTCTCAAGGTAGCCAGTTGTATTACGAAATACTATAGAGTTGTTTGTACTGTTATCCAAGTATAAAATTCCACTCGCTCCAATCAATTGAGTTGTAGGACCATTTAAAGTAAAACTGCCATTACCACCAAGAGTAGCTACAGTTGAGTTTCCTGATCTGAAATAAATATTACCGCTCGTTGGAGCATTTAAGTATGTATGTATACCTTCTCCGGTTAGAGAATAGTTAGTAGATGTAAGCGCACCTGTACTGAATCCAATAGCGCCAAAGCCTGAAGAAATATTTCCAAGTGCAACATTAGCACTATTTGAGGCCACGCTTAATGGAGCGGTAGGTGAACTGGTTCCAATTCCTACATTTCCTCCATTTATATAACTTACACCATTTGACTGTATTAAATTAGTGAGTGCTGCAGAAGCATTGAACTGATAGATTCTTGCACCTCCAACATTATCAATTGTTGTTACTCCTGCACCACCCGAAGCACCACCAAAAGTTCCACCGACAGTAGAATTTACATTTAACCCACCTCCATTAAGAGTGAAGCCTGAGCCATTGTATCCAAAATTTGCACTACCAGTGCTACCAAAATACATGTATCCATCTGTACCACGTCCGACAGACAAGTCTCCGGCTACTCCACCTGCAAACCCTGTACCAACTCTGAGCATTCCACCAAACACATCCAACTTGGCTGCTGGTGTTGTTGTTCCGATTCCCACATTTCCACTCGCATCAATTCTCATTCTTTCTGGTGCAGCAGTGCCTGCAGTAGCTGAAGAGTTTGTAAAGAATCTAAGTGTTCCTGCAGAATTATATCCTAATCCAGCCAACCCTCCAGTAGAATCATGAGAAGGT
>JAPLZY010000026.1 GCA_026394775.1 Candidatus Zambryskiibacteriota bacterium | reverse complement strand
GTCCTTTCCCGTTGCTTGTGCATACATGAGAATGACAAATTGATTCCACGTCGTCATTTTCTTCACGTAGTAGTCAGAATTATGCTGTCCCACTAAACGATTAAATTGATTACGATGAACAGATGACAAAATCTGATTGAAGATTGTGCTAGAGTAGTACATATGAAAAACCCACTGAGGGTGATTAAGCTTCTAATGACCTGAACATCATTAGTATGGCTTAGCTCAGTGGGTTTTTCTATGTTGTGGTGATTTTAGTGGGACAGTAGTGCCTTATTACAAACCAAACCCCGTAATCAACTGAAAAGCTGCACGGACTACAGGCAAAAGAGAGCTTGAGAAGAAGAATATGAAGAAAATGAGGATTGTGGTGCCATAAGCCTCAAGATTTGCTCGTAAAGGTGTAAGACTGTTAGGAAAAATGGAGAAAAGTATCTTTGAACCGTCGAGAGGTGGGATAGGCACAAGGTTAAAACATGCAAGAATAAGGTTAATCAAGACAATACTTCCTGCTATTTGGATAAATGCAGGAGAAAGTAGAAAAACACCCCCCACAGCAAAACGTATAATAAGGCCGAAAAAGAGAGCAATACATATATTAATGAATGGTCCAGCAAAAGCCACTATCGCCTCCCCCCACTTTTGATTCCTTAAGTTATATGGGTTAAACGGTACCGGCTTTGCCCAGCCGATAATAAAACCTCCAAGCATATAAGAAAGTGTAGGTAATATAATAGAGCCAAACCACTCTAAATGCTTTATAGGGTTTAAAGTCAGACGCCCGAGGTTTTTGGCGGTATTGTCCCCTTGTAGGTATGCAGCATAACCATGGGCCACTTCGTGGACCACCACTGAAAACATAAGTATGAGCAATGAGAATATAAAATCAATTTGCATATTAGTAAAATTATGCTACCATATTCCCACATACAAATATATGGCAAAAGTCTGTCCAATCACTAATAAGAGCTCGCAAATGGGAGGTGGGTACTCAAACCGAACTCGTGCTACCCAATTTAACCCAACAGGGATGAAGCGACGTTACGCAAACCTTCAGAAAAAGAAGATCTATATTCCTGAACTCAAAAAGAGTATTACCATGGAGCTCTCTACTCGAGCTATAAAAACCATGCAAAAGAATGGAGTCTATGCCACTCTACGAAAAGCTAAGTTAGTCTAAAAGATTCTTTATATAATTTTCCTAAGTACAAATAAAACCCCATTCTGGGGTTTTATTTTTTTCTCTTAAACCTCTTTCCATCCGACTCGAAGACGATAGTTCCCTCGTTCATCGTTACGAGTGTCTGCACCTTGTTTTTAATGAGTGTATCGAGCGTTGCTTGGCGGGGGTGCCCATATGAATTCCCTTTTCCTGCAGAGATTACCGCAATATCTGGGCTGACTGCTTTTACAAACTCATCACTAGTCGAGGTTTCTGAGCCATGGTGCGCCACTTTCAAAATATCTGAATCAAGAGAATTCGGATATTTACCTACTAAATATTTTTCAATATTTTTTGTTGTATCCCCTGTGAGCATGACGCCTGTTTCTCCATACACCAAGCGTGCCACGAGTGAGCCGTCGTTATGAGACACATCTTCCACATCACGATCAGGAAACAAGACTTCAATATAGGCACCTCCTCCGAGCAAAATACGCTCTCCTGTACGAGCCACATGGGCGGTAATATTTTTTCGTTGTACACTCTTTTTCAATTCTTGGTAGAGCGGATTTTTATCCGCTGTTACACCGGGTTCAAGTAAAGTTGTGACTGTATAACGCTCAAGAAGTGGGATAAAGCCCTCAAAATGATCTCTGTCTGGATTGGTCACTACAATCATATCGATAGTACGATCAAACAATGATATTTGTTTTGATACCTGTGAGACGAGAGCGCTTCCTGGTCCTCCGTCAAAAATTATTTGATTTCCTGTTGGAGACTCTATAAAAATAGCGTCTCCTTGCCCAATATCCAAGAAAGCGACTTTGAGTGGATGGTTTTGTATGCGAAATGCAGTATAAAAAACACCAATCGTTACTAAAAAAAGCAATATCAAAACCCACAATCTCCACCAAATATGAAATTCTTTTTTTAAATCTTCAAAATCCATACTATTCTTGTGATATAGTATATACCAATAGTAAACAATAAAACGTTATGAAAACATTTGAAGAACAAAAATTTAATATTGGTGAACTTATCGGGATTTCTAAAGACTCTGTGGATGAGCATTTAAAGCTCTATGCGGGATATGTAAAGCATGCAAACCTTATTCTCTCTAAAATTGTGGAGTTGAGCCAAGATGCAGAAACAAACGCATATGCATTAGGCGAGCTTCAGCGAAGATTTGGTTTTGAATTTGATGGTATGAGAAACCATGAATACTATTTCAAGTCACTCGAAGGTAATCCTAAATCAATTGATCAAGAGAGTACCCTTGCTCAATTGATCGGACAAGAGTGGGGTTCGTTTGACGCATGGCTAGCTCGCTTTAAAGCTATTGCCCTCACTCGAGGTATTGGCTGGGCAATACTTTACTATGACAAAACCACTGGACGTCTGTTGAACTCTTGGGTTGACGAACAACACCTCGGACACCTCACCGGACTTTCCCCTATTCTTGCATTGGACGTATGGGAACATGCATTTGTACCTGATTACAAGGCGTCGGGTAAGAAAAAATACGTTGAAGACTTTTTTGCAAACCTCAATTGGTCTGTGATTGAAGAAAATTTTACAGAGGCGCAATAATTGCAATTTAAGGGACAATTGATTATCTTAGTAAGTGGAGGGAGTTTCAATGTACAGACATTGGTTTCCAGTTACAGCAGTGGCCACACTGCTAAACACTGCCCTAGAAAAGTTGTTACCTGAAGGAATGACAGCTGAGGAATGTCTTGAGTTCAGCCAAGCAAGACAAGCTGAAAAAGAGAGCAGGGAACGTTTCTCTGTACCTCCGATTGTAGAGGCATTGTCTCCTGAGGCAGAACAGCGGAGAAACGAATTCTGGTTTCCAGTTTTTGGAAAGAAAATACCTGGAATCAACTATTTCCCAGGCCGTTCACCCAAGGACAATGGTCGAGGCATTTCTCGAAGAGCCCAGATCAAATATGGTAATGTAAGGATGAGGAGGTCTTGATGCACCAGTGCATTAAGACCTTTTTACTTGCATACTAAAAAATATATGGTACTGTCGAACATAGAGGAACTCTCTGTGCAATGCTAGCGAATCAGAATAAAAAAGTTTATATGCAGCAAAAAGACATCAACACTCTTATGGTTTGTCTGATGGAAAACTCTTTATCGTTGGATCCCAAAGACTTAAAAAGTCATGTAAATCTTTGTCACAGAGAGACAAAGATCCCTAGCAAGCTTCTGAGGAAGCTCTTTTATCAGGACATTAAAGGGAAGTGGTACGTTGTACTCCCTACTCCGGTTTAACCTTAGTATCCCACCACCGAATCGTCCCCCGAGTACAGCTGTGTACTCGGGTTTTGTTTTACACCATTTTTCATATTAAACCGATAGATAAAAATCCCTCCGACAAGATAAAATATAAAAAGAATAATAAGTGGAATAGGTGGCACATGAATTGAGGCATACGGGATTTTGGAAACTGATTCTGCAATCAAAATATCCCATTGTAGAAAAAGATATGTTGGCAGGCCAAAAATTAACCCGAGGAATCGAGAAACAAATCCAAGCAGTGCAGTAAAGAAACCAAGGAGCATGGTCAGTGGTACAAAAGGTAAAACAAGGAAGTTTGCCGGAAATGCAAAGAGTGAGAGGTTGCCTGACATGTAGAGTATGTACGGGAGCACCGCACACTGAGCACCGAGTGTTGTTGCACAAAGCTCTCGTAAACCAAAACGCTCGGTGACACGTGCTAGCAATTTTAACATAAGCGGTGTGACGAACATGATCCCGTATGTCGCAATGACAGAGAGATGAAATGACGGGTCATAGATAAGTGTAAAAGGATTCCACATGACCATCGCCCAGAGAGCAAAAAGAAGTGCACGTGGCGCATTGTACGTATTACCAAAGTGCCTACTGACAAGTGCAATACAGGTCATGATCCCCGCCCTCACTGCAGAAGCTCCCGCTCCTGCCATCAGCACAAAAAGTATGACTGAGAAAAACGAAACGCCCGAAGCAAACGTAGGGGTGATTTTTGAAACAACAAGAAAAATGCTTTCTGCCACCACAGTAATGTTGTACCCTGACAACACCACAATATGGGAGAGTCCAGCAATTCTAAAATCATCTTTTAATTTTTTTGCCAACGTATCAGTCCCTAATAAAATACCCGACAAAAGACCAGCACTTGGCTCTGGTAAGACGGACTGAATGGAGTCCACGAACGAACCCCTCAATCTAAACAGAGCTCTCAGCACCATGTTCCCTCCTGTTCCCACTTTCTCTGCTTGTGCAAAAGAAAGTGTGTGAGTGATACCGTCTTTAAACAAATACATTTGATAATCAAAAACTCTTCCGTCTTCTGAGATTATTTGTTCTGGTACTTTGAGAGTTCCTGTCACCTTCAATATATCTCCATAATGAAATTCAGGAAAGAGCGGGATGCGCGCAAGCATTTTTGTATGTAAAGGAATGGTAGTGCTCCCCACTTTTACCTCTGAAACAGACAGTACTATTTTTTGTGATTGATCGAGTGATACAGGCTCTATGTCGACAACTCCATAGACAGATATTTTTGTATCTACACTTTTTTCAAGCGCCGACACATCAGGATATGAAACTAAAAATACTCTTCCTTGTCCGACACAGAAACCGACACATCCGATCAGACACAAAAGCGAGATTCGTTTTATGAAAATATCTTTTGAAACTAAATGAGCGACAAAAAATATAACACCGATAAGTGCACAGGTAATCAAAAACGCAAAAGAGAGATAGAAAAAAGAAAACGCAACACCCAAGAGTGATGAAATAAAAAACAGTAACACCATGTTACTGTTTTTTAAACTCATTGATAATATTTTTCTCGTCTTCTTCGTTCATCGACTTTTTAAATCGCGCACCAGAGACTCCATGTACTCGAGCTTTGCACTCTTCCCAGCTGTGATGTACCACAACAACTCCGCCCACACCACTGATATACGAATACGCGGGCTGTGAATTTTTCTGTGAACTCTTTTTTTTCTTCGATGCATCAGTCGAAACTGTCTGCGTTAGATCAATGCTGTACGAAGAAATTTTCCCATCATACAAATCTATACTCACATTGTCTGCATATGATGTGGCGATCACATCACATCGTTCGTTGCCCGGCACACCTGCGTGCCCACTCACTTTTTCAAATGAAACTTTTTTATCACTTACAAGTTCATCGAGAGCTTCCCAGAGGTCTCTATTTAAAACATCTTCTTTTGCTTTAGTTTGCCAATTATTTTTTTTCCATCCACTAATCCAGAGTGTGATTCCAGAAATCAAATAGCTTGAGTCCGTATGTACCACAACTTCTTTTGCTTTTGTATGAGTAAGTGCTTCTAATGCAGCAGTGAGCTCCATGCGATTGTTGGTAGTCGATGACTCTCTGCCACCAAGCTCTCTCACGACATCTTCTTCGAGAATCACTGCTCCCCACCCACCAGGCCCCGGGTTTCCTCGCGACGAACCGTCTGTAAATATGATTGCTTTCATAAAATGTATTATAGCAGAATAGCTGACATGAAACAGTACTCAGAAGTTGATGAATACTATATTTAAGCCGTGTCTCGCAGGCTGACGAGCCGAGAGGCAGCGCTGGGGGAGCACATCCAGACAGCGACGGCTAAAAAATAATATTCATTAACTTCTGTTTTATACACTACACTCAATCACATCCACAATCCTCAATCTCAACTCAGGAAAGTTGCGAAACATCGACTTTTCTATGTGCGCCAAAAGATCAATTGTCTGACCCACATCTAGTGTAACTCCGTATTTACTTGGGTCCGAGAAGAATCCGATAGCAGTGACTTGTTTTCCATTACTCTTGTGAAACACAAGCTCAAGGTGATTTTTTTCTTTTCCAAATTGTTTCAGAGACATGATTACCACGTTTTTAATACAAAAAAGAGGCTTTGGATTGTCGACTCCGAAAGGTCCGAGTTTTTCTACGTGACTGTACATACTCCACTCTACATCATCAATCATAATTTCTTTATCGATCCATGTTGCCACGGGTTCAATATTTTCGTTTTGTAATTCCAAAAAAGCTTTGTTTAGTTTTCCCTCAAGCTCGTGCACTTTATCGAAGCTCACCGAGAAACCTCCCGCACCACGGTGTCCACCGAAATCCAAAAATGCATCTCTTGCATGTTCCATCAACTTCATAACATCCACATCCCCTCCTGCTCGACATGAACCTTTGAGTTCGAGAGGCGCATCTTGGTCATGAGATTTTTCTCCCGAGCGTCCCCACAAAAATACAGGACGTCCGTGTTCATCTCCAAATGAATTTGCAACAAGTCCCAAGAGTGAAGGTTTCCATTGTGGGTTACCGAGCACGATTACATTTTCCAAAACATCTTCTCTTTCAGATATTATTTTTTTAATTTCTTTGACCATGCTTCCCACCACCCCTTTACGTTCATCATTGATTTCATTTAAATGCTCTGCCATCGCTCCTGCTTTCACTACGTCTTTTTCCGAGAGCATGATAAATGCATCACGAGGAACACTCATGCGAGATGCGGCGTTGATGCGAGGAGTGATCATAAAACCAATATCTTCTTCGGTAAGATGTGCTTGATTCATTTTCAAAATCGCACAGAGTTTTTGTAGCCCTGGTCTCGGAGACTTTCGTAGTACATAAAGTCCGTAAGATGCGAGCACTCTGTTTTCCCCACGCAAGGGCACCATGTCAGAAAGTGTCGCGAGACCCACCATATCCAAAAGCCATTTTTCCCACCCTTCATTGACTGTATATTTTTTCTTAAACTCTGGAGACTGAAGGAGAGCGCAAATAACTTTCCATATCACTCCTGACCCACAAAGCATTTTTTCTGGATACTCACAGCCTGGTTGTTTTGGATTAATAATTGCAAAAGCATTAGGCAATACTTCGTGAGGAAGGTGGTGGTCAGTGACGATCACATCGAGCCCCAAGGAGTTTGCATACTCTACCTCCCCCACATCAGCAATACCACAGTCGATTGTAATAACCAGAGTCACTCCATTTTTTTTAAAGAGATCCGTTGCATCATGACTCATTCCATACCCTTCATCATTGCGATGAGGAATATATATTTCAAAATTTGCATACTCAATCTTTTCAAAGAAATCAGACATCACTACAGCACCGGGAATACCGTCCGCATCGTAGTCAGAAAACACACCAATACGTTCCCCCGCTTCCAATGCACGCAAGATTCTTGCTACCGCTTTATCCATATCTTTCAGAAGATATGGATTGTGTATGTCGCGAGCAAAGTCAGGTCCAAGAAACAACTCTGCATCAGAATGTTCAATCACACCTCGTGCATATAAAAGCTCTTGAAGAGTTGGATGAAATGCTTTGAGATTTTCTCTGATTTTATCTGACGGTTTTTCTCGAGTTGCGTATTTTTTCATTGCATAAGTTTAGCATGTATAACAATCAAAACCCCACCTCAGCATGACCTTTTTGGAGCACGGATATTTTTCTACTAAATCATTACATGATCAGTACACCCTTTACATCTGAGTACAGATGATCAGGATCTTGCGAAGTGAGGTCGCTCACTTCTCACCTCAAGTCTCGGCTACCCGCCTTGCGAAGTCTCCAAAAAGATCATACTAAGGCAGGGTTTTTAGATTTACGTTATACTACTCATATGAATGATTGTATATTTTGCAAAATAGTTCGCGGTGAAATTCCTTCATATAAAGTATATGAAGATGAACACTTTTTAGCGTTTTTAGATATTCACCCTACCGCCCCTGGACACGTTCAGGTAATACCGAAAGAGCATCATCGGTGGGTGTGGGATGTACCAAACGTAGGTGAGTATTTTGAAGTGGTCAGAAAAATCGCCCTCGCCCAGCAAAAAGCCTTTAATACAGAATGGATCCTTTCAAAGATTGTCGGTGAAGATGTACACCATGCTCACATATGGGTATTTCCAAATAGAGAAGTAAACGGTGACGCGATGGATTTTGAGGTGAATATGAAGAAAATTAAAGAAAACATGTAAACAAAAAACCGCACCAGAATTGCAGTTTTTTGTTTATTTCTTCAAAGCCTCAATCCCCGGCAATGTTTCGTTCACCAGAAAATCGAGCATTGCTCCACCTGCGGTCGAAGCAAAGGTGAACTCGTCCATGAGACCAAGCTTTTCAATTGAGGCTAGGGTATCTCCTCCTCCGACTATAGTCGTAGCACCACTCTCTGCAATAATCTCTGCAAGTTTTTCTGTCTGTTCTGTAAAACCTGCTTCATAGTTCCCGAGTGGTCCGTTCCACACGATAAACGATGCTTTCTTAACAAGCTCGCCGAGGGTCTCCACCGTTTCAGATCCAACATCACCAATGTAATCATCTTTATTTACTTCACCTGCCTTTTTAATTTCCATAGTCCCATCAGGTTTTTTTACGGTCACGTCAGTTGGTACGACAAACTTTGGATTTTTAAGCATTTCGTCTATACCAAATTCACCTTGTGCCACCAGAGAAGTTCCCACTTCAAATCCTTGATTTTTAAAAATATTTGTTGCGAGCGCTCCGACAACTGCCACAGAATCTGCTTTCAGAAGATACTTTTCAATAAGAGGAAGCTTGGTATCAAACTTTGCGCCACCTAAAATAAATAAAAACGGGTGGCTAGGCTCAAAAGCTTTTGAGAGGTGCTCGACTTCATTTATAAACAAAGGTCCTGCATATGAAGGTAAAAGTCGCGGCACACCTACTACAGACGCATGAGTGCGGTGAGAAACAGAAAACGCCTCATTTACATAGAGGTCCGCATAGTGAGCTAATTGCTTAGCAAAATCTAGGTCATTTGCCTTCTCCCCCGGGTTTGAACGGAGATTTTCAAGCATCAGCACATCCCCATCTTCCATTTCTGCCACGAGTTTAATAGTCTCTGCAGAAAAAAGATCTTTAGCAAACTGAAGTTTTACAAAGCCGTTTAAATAATCCCACATCGGGAGAAGTGTCGTATTACTCTGTCCTTTATCTTGAGCTTCAGTATGCGCAATAATAATGGTCTTTGCTTTCTTAAGGCGAAGCATATCTATTGTAGGAATAGCCTGGTCGATGCGGTAGGGGTCGGCAACTTTACCATCAGTAACAGGAGTATTTAAGTCTAAACGCAAAAGCACATGCTTACCTGCAATATCCCCTGCATCTTCAATAGTTGGAAGTTTTATCATAAATAATATAGTCATTAAACATACGAATATACGAATTGGATACTTACGAATGGTTACGAATAGGCACAGGGATTTTCTTCATTCGTAACCATTCGTAGATTTGTATTATTCGTATATTCGTATATTTATTTTATCAAATCAACATTTTTAATAATTCCTACAAAATTTTCTACCTTCAGTGACTCTCGTCCCACCAGCAGTCCATCTACATACCCTCGGTCTACGATCTCTCTCGCATTATCTGCATTGACCGCTCCTCCATAGAGGATTCGAGGCATCATTACCATAGTTCCGTACATTTCTTTAATACATTTTTGAATATAGAGTGACATTTCGTGAACTTGATGTGAATTCATTGCTTCTGTCGCGCCGATTGCCCAGATTGGCTCATACGCAACTACCACATCAGAAATCTGCATTTTTGACACACCAGAAAGACCAACGACAAGCTGTGATTTAATAAACGAAAGATACTCCCCTTGTTCATCTCGGCTTGCCTCACCAATACAAAAGACAGGTGTTATTTTATTCTCCAGGGCCCGTACTATTTTTTTAGATATTGAGGTATCACTTTCCCCTCTCGCCCGACGTTCTGAGTGACCGATGATAACGTACGATACTTTAAATTGAGTGAGGTGTTGAGCTGAAACTTCGCCAGTATATGACCCAGCTGTTTCTTCAAAGATATTTTGAACCCCAAGAGCAACCTTTTTTGAAACAACACTTTTCAAATCTGCTAAATAAACAAAAGGTGGGCAAACCACAATGTCAGTATTTTTAGCCTTTATACTCTCTTTTTTAATCCCTTCTACCAACTTTACTGCCTCTTTTGAGGTAAAAATATTCATTTTCCAATTCCCAATAACGATTTTTTTCTTTTTTAGTGCCATGGCAATATAGTAACACACTCACTTAAAAGGTATATGTTGTATCATCTCGCTTGTTTACACTTACGATAAATATGTTTTTCCCTTCCATTTCAAACTGAATTCGATATATTCCTACACGTACCCGATATCTATTTGAAATACCTTTTAATTTTTTAATATCTAGATTTTTGATATCCCTCCTATAATACACTTAATTGCCAAAATAATTTTTTGGCGATCTGCCCCTGAGATACGAGCTAAGAATTTATCGATCTTATTCATGATTTCTAAGGCGCTTTAAAGAAGCGAGCACATCCTTAATTGGAAGGCCTTTTGGATTTATTTCCCTAAAATCGATGACTTGCTCCCAAATACCTTCGTCTCCCCATTCATCAACAGGAGAAAGCTTAAAGACAGGCTTCGACTTACGGACAACCACAAAAGAGTGTCCCTTTTTTACCTTATCTATAAAGGCTTCGGTATTCTCTCGTAAATCTTTTAATCCGATAATTTTGTTCATACACTAAGATTATCTTAAGATAATCTTAGTGTCAATCTGCACTTACTCACCTACCTCGTTTCTTCCCATGAGATAATTTGATACTGGTCGGAAGTGAGCGGAAATGATGGTGGTGGTCCATACAAAAGGTTCGCATCATAAATAATATTTCGAGCGTCGTATCCTGTACCGTCTGTATATGCAAAACCGTAACGCAGATTTGTAGCAATCATTCCATAGAGTGTAAGTGAATTCCTACTATTATTTGAACATGATGAGCCATAATAATATCTTCCAACACGACCGTTTTGAGCGATCAGCGCCGCATCGATACGTAAATCATTGGCTGAATATTGACCTACATTAATATCACCCTGAGAAATCAGTGATATCACATCATTTCCATTATAATTTGTATACAAAAGATTGGCATTAACAGTGATACTTGGCCGAGTACTTGCATTGTCTGGAAAACGCCCAGCTGCAAGCGTGACACGTGCTGTGTTGATCTGACCGTCTACCCACACATGATCTTCAATAAAAATAAGTCCATTGACTGGTATTGCATAGTTACCGAGCAAAGTCTGTCCTCCTCCCCCACTCGTACGAATACTCCATGACCCCCACCCTGTCTGAGCAGCTGTATTTGAACAACTCCCACCTACCGCCTGCAGTGCAGTGACTCGATAAAGATCAAATGTGTCATTTGTTTTAAATACAACTCGATAACCCTGAGAACCTGATGCAGAAAAATACCTTCCCGAAGCTTGCGCATCTGCTTTTATCGCCGCCAGATCTGTAGTGAGTCCGACAAAGTCTACCGCGGGCACTGGAAACTGCCGACCTGATTCAAAAATATCTGCTCGAGTTGCAACGGCGCTTGGAGGTGCTTCAGCAGAGCGAAATGCGTCATTGACACCACTTCCTGGAGGCGGATTGACGTGAGTATGAACACCGAATTCATTTGCACCTGAATGGTCAGGGTCGTCATATGTATCACGAGAAGAAGAGATGATATTGTGAGCCAAGCCGTCAAACCGAATTCCACCATTTGAATGTATTGGCCCAAACACCTCTGTCCCTTCTCCAAAACGCATATTGTCATTACTCACCACTGCAAATTTTGCAAGAGACGGTATCGCAAAACGAGCGGTAATAGCTCTTGATACAGAGCTGTCGACAAGCACTCTGCCGGTCGATTTAATAGTTACTATTGTAAATCCTGTTTGTGGAGGAGTGATTTCAAGTGTAAAACTCCCGATTTGTGTTCCATCTTTATCATAGAACGGATGTATGTATGGCGTGGTAGTCCCCGTACCGTCTTGATAGTCGGTAGGAGCATGTGCCAAATGCCAGCGATAGTAGTCGATACCTGATTCGGCTATTTGTAAAGCTTGCTCTCTGTATATAGCGAGACGCGAAGCTTTAATATTGACACCCGCCCACGAAACCAACCCTCCTACGAGCACGACAGCAATACTTCCAAACACAAGAGCTTGGATCAACAGTGAACCTTTTTGTAATGGAAGTTTGATCATAGATTGTCTTTTAAATTACGAAGTACAACTGACGTAGTTACTCGAAGTGGCGACGGGCTTCTATTTGGATCTTTTTCAATTAAAATATTGATACCAATCATTCGAATACTTGAAATAGTGACTGGCTGTGTGAGAGGAGAGGTGGTTCCTGCAAATGTACTTGGATAATAGGTAAAAATAGACGTGGTCGCATTGTTTGAAACATATGCCACAGCAGAACTCAATTTTTCGTTTGCATCAACATATACTAACGGACTACCTGTAGGAGAAAGCTCCCCTCTTCGTAAAGTAGTGCCCGACATAAAATAACGAATTCTTTCTTTTATACCGTCATTGTTTATGTCACTGTAAAATGTAAGAGCGGTTGAACTCGCAAGCGCAATAGGGTACCCTCCCAAAGAAGATGGTGAAGCTTCTCTCAACTCTGCGACAAGTTGTTTTAAGACATGACGAGCATCAAGCTGAGCAGAGAGACTGTTTTGTGCAGAAAAATTGAGAGAAAAAATATCTCTTTGAAAAATACTGACTGTATATGCAAGCACGCCCAAAATACTGATTGAAATGACGAGCTCTGCAATTGTGACTCCTTTTTTGTATTTCATGTACTGATGATCTACTGACTTACTAATACTACATCCTGGAGCTTCCATGCACTATTAATAGTCAAAGGTACTGTCTGTGTTTCGTAACCTGCTTTGGTAACCAAAAGGCTGTATGTGCCATTTGAAAGTCCTGTAAAAACCACTTGACCCGGAGGTGTACATGAAGCCGTAAAAGTGAATGCTATATCTGAGATGTTTGGCGTGCGTGTCACATCGTCTGTATGTAAATACAATTTGTACCGCAAGTATCGCTTACCACTTTGACTTGGATTGATAGTCTTATTTGAAGGAGTGAAGTATGTACCACTTGTTCCATCTGGGCCCACATAGTTCCATGTTCCTCCATCATCATTTGTAGCTATTTGAAAACGAACCGAATTTAAACCAGTGCTTGTTGCCTGGTCCATCGGAGACCATACTATTTCTTGGAAATTTGAAATCCCCCCTGTGTCATATGTAGACGAGGTTAGCACTCCGTCACTTTCATACTGACCGAGTACATATCTCAGCTTTAAATCCCCTGCAGGACTATTTGTTTCAACAGATCCGTTGGAAGAAAAGTACTGAGTTAGGTTTGTCGAGGTAGCTTGACCAGACCCCCCTGACCAGTTTGTTTGAACAAGAGAGCCTTTACCGGTAATGCGCGTAGCTAGGATGCTACCGCCACTTGAGAGCAGTTGTACTGTAGCATCTGCCAATGGAAGTGAAGATGCACTGTCTCTCACTGCAACCAAGACAGTGTTTGGGTCTTTTGGTGCAACAACAAGGTCAACATTTTGTGCAGAATTTGGTGAAAGTAAAAAAGAAATCAACGGGTTTGCCCCCACCAGATCATATGTACCAGAAGTCATTGTTAGTGCATACGTATCCCATTCCATATTTGAAAGACTGAGCGTACCTGAACCTCCTGTTGTATTGTTTGTATTGTACTTCAAAATCACAGGGTTTGTACCGACGGTCTTGCTACCCTTAAGGGTAAGGGGAATGTTGTTTACTGTGGCACAGGTATCAGCAAAGCTTCTCACAGAAAGAGTACTTTTTCGATCAATCACAAAACTTAGAGCGGTTACTTGCTGGAGCAACACAGTAGCATGTGGTTTCGTTGGATTTGGGTTTGCAACAGTGATTGGGTATGTAGAGTCTGTTGAATACCCCGACTTTGTAACAGTTACTTCATATGCATTGATACCAGGAGGGGCATCGACAATCGCAAGTAAACCATTATTATTGGTCTCATCATCTATCACAATACTTGTTGTTGCTAGATTGTTTTCAATATGAACACTTGCTTGAGGGACAGGATTTCCATTTGCATCAAATACACGAACAAACAAAGCCCCATTTGTAGAGGCAGTCTCAAGATTTTTTGGTGCAACACGAGAAGTGATCGTAATCGGTTTAAAGTTTCGGCATAAGACACAGCCGATTTCTATTTCTACAGTTTTTGAATCTGCAGGTGAAAGATCGTTTGGTGTACCCCCAAGAGTGCCATCGAATGGATCGTCGATATTTCGTACTGTTGTGGTAGCATTAAACACATTTCCGTCTCGAGTAAGTGTTTGTACGGCGGTCAGAAGCCCGTCAGGAATACCCCCATCTATACCAACCTGGGCATACGGAAGATTTTTAACAATTTCCAACTGTTCGTTGGCCAGATCAATGGCGGCGATTTTTTGTCGTGACACAGAAACTACTTTATACACTGCAGTATAGGCGTTATATACACCCACAACTATGACAGTAAAAACAGAGACACCGACAAGAAGCTCGACAAGCGTAAAACCTTTTTTATTGTTATTTTTAATCTCCATTAGATTGCATCCACCAAAGAGTAAGTTGGGGCCAGCATTGATATTGCGAACGCGCCTACAGCCGCACCAATAATAATCATCAAAATAGGCTCAATGATTGACGACATATCTTTTGTTTTTTGATCTACTTCGTCTTCGTAAAACGCAGCGACACCAGAAAGCATGTCTCCTATTTTTCCTGTTTCTTCTCCTACTGAAATCATTTCTCCAACGAACAATGGGTACAGGTTATCGTGTCCAATAAAAACACTTGAAATTGGCTCCCCTTTTTGAATCACTTGTTCTGTCTCTGCAAGAACTTCTTTGTAGTAGCTGTTTTGTATTACTTCTCGTGTTACCGAAATAGCAACTACAATATCAACCCCTGAGGAAAGTAGCGCTGAGAGTGTACGTGCTGTTCTTGCTGCATTTACTTGTTTAACTATTTGCCCAATCACTGGAATACGGATAAAAACATAATCAGATAATCGCATGCCTTTTTTAGTCTTTAGTCCATAATACACTCCAGCAATTAAAGCAATGACCACCCCAATCATCAGAAGAAAATAATTCTTCATCGCATCAGAAATCCCAATAATAATACGAGTAGAGAGAGGCAACTTAACCCCCAAACCTTTGAAAGTTTCGGTGAGTGTAGGCACCATATACACCATCATCAATACTCCAATGACAGCCATAAGAGAAAAGATAACTGCAGGATACATCATCGCCCCTTTTATTTTTTTGTTGAGCGAGTACGACTTTTCCATTTGACTCGAAATATTCTTCAACGCCAATATCAAATTCCCCGATTCTTCTCCTGCTTTTACCATTGAAATAAAGAGCATTGAAAACACATCAGGATATATTTTCATTGCCTCAGAAAGAGTAACACCTTTACTGATCTCATCTCCAAGCCGTGTCAAGACAACCTTTAACTCACCTTTTGACTGGCGCTGCATAATAGAAAGCGCACGAGTGATCGGAAGCCCAGCTTCGATCATCGAAGAAAGATTTCGGGCAAAAATAATCTTGTCATGCATCTTTACGCCTCCTAAAAAAGGTATTTTAAAGCTCATACTACCAAAGCCTTCTTTTTTGTTTTCATCTACAGAAGTGACCTGTCCCCCTTCTTTTTTAATATCCCTATACAATGCAAATTTATCCAACGCCTCATGCGTTCCTTTATATTCTTTACCTTCTTTATTTTTTGCTGTGTATGTATATTTTGTCATGTTTTATTTGTGATGATGTGATGATTTTCAGATTTGCCAAATATAAAGATCATAATTATTCGGAAATAACACGCAGTACCTCTTCGATAGTAGTATGCCCCTGTACCGCTTGAAAAATACCATCCTCAATCATCGTGAGCATCCCTTCTTTTTCTGCTTGTACCTGTATCTCATCTGCGGTTCCACCTTTCATAATAATTTCTTTAATGGCTGGTGATACTTTTAAAATCTCATGAATACCTGCTCGCCCCGAATACCCTTCCGCATCTGCGGTACCTTTTTTAGGTCGACAAAAAGCAATCTTGTCCCACGTATCACTTTTACCTACTATTTTTTCATCCTTAAGGGCTTTTAAAATTTTATCAAGATTAACTGACTTACCAAGCGTTTCTATTTCAGGCTTAGTGAGGAAGTATTTTTCTTTGAGGTCAGTAAGTTTACGCACCAAACGCTGAGCGATGATGATGTTGATGGTGGATACAATCAAAAAAGGTTCAACTTTCATATCCATAAGACGTGGGACCGCGCCAGCAGCTGAGTTGGTGTGGAGTGTTGAGAGCACGACATGTCCGGTCAATGATGCATTGATCGCGAGAGAAGCTGTTTCGTTGTCTCTGATCTCTCCCACCATAATAATATCCGGATCTTGACGAACAAGTGTACGAAGTCCAGACGAAAAAGTGAAGCCGATTTCAGGTCGAACTTGTGTTTGATTGACTCGCTTCATTTGATATTCAACCGGATCTTCGATGGTAGAAATATTTACATCAGGAGTGTTGAGCATGTCTAAAATCGTATACAAAGTAGTGGTCTTTCCAGAACCTGTCGGACCTGTCGTCAATATAAGCCCTGTTGTTGATTTGATTGCTTTGTGGATTCGCTCAAGACCTTCCCCATGAAAAGCTAGTTTTTCAAGAGTAAAACCAGAAACTGTTTCTCGCAACAAACGCATTACGGTTTTTTCACCATAATATGTTGGCAGTGTAGAAATACGGAAAGAAACTTTTTCTCCATTCATATCTATTTTAAAACGGCCGTCTTGCGGGAGGCGCTTTTCATCGAGCTTTAGGCTCGCAAGAACTTTGATACGTGCACTAATAGAAGGTGCTACGTTTTTTGGAAGCACCATCGCATCATGGAGCATGCCGTCAATACGGTAGCGCACCAAAAGCTCTGCCTCCATTGGCTCTATATGAATATCCGAAGCATCTTGCAAAATCGCATGCTTAAGCAATGTGTCGACAATACGCACCACAGGCACATCATCTGCTAGTTTCTTAAGATCACTTTCTGACACGTTTTCATCTGTATCATCTGATACTTTTTTGAGTGCCACTGCGTCTTGTTGGATCAAGTCACCGAATTCAGCCTTGAGACTTTTTTGGTATTGGAGCAATGCAGACTTCATTGATTCCCCGTCTGTTAGACGTGGCATAATCTTCAATTCTACTTTTTTCTTTACAAAATCAATCGCGGTCAAGTCTTCAGTATCAAGCATCGCCACCTCGAGTGCTGTATCAGTTCTTTTAAAAGCCACGATATTGTGGTTTCGTGCAATCGGCTCAGGGATAAGTGAGAGTATTTCAAAATCAAGCTTTTCTCCCTTAAGATCAACAAAAGGGATACCGAGAATATACGCCTGCATGCGCCGAAGGTCATCTTCTGTGAGTTTGCCTTTACTGACAAGTATTCTTCCAATACTTTCACCGCCCTCACTCATCTCTTTTGCTGCAGCATTGACATCGGCTCGAGATACAAGACCCGAGTCGATAATAAAATCTTTAAGTTGTGTTTCTTCAATGTGCATAGTAGGTAAACATACGAATTAACGAATAATTCGAATCTGCGAGTAGTTGCGAATTGATTTATTCGTATCCATTCGTAAGTTTTCAATTCGTATATTCGTATCTTTAGATTTAGTATATCAAAAACCAGCTCTCTCAACCTTAGAAAATGTGTATAACATGATGTAAAACCGAAAAGCCGCCAACCTTTTCGGTTGACGGCCACACTACCACCCAAAAGATTTTAAGAACAAAATACACACACCCGACAACATGTTCACTGCAATAAAAAATACTTTTTTATTGTGAGCACAGAGCCAAGAGAGCACCAGTGTAAAAACTGTAAAACCAACTGATGCTCCGAATGTATAAGAGTTTCCACTCTCAAACACTATTCCCCACAAGCCAAGAACCTGGCATAAAAAGAAGAACCCCCCAGGAAAGAGGTCAGGCTCACTCTCATAACTCTCACTGAATCGATCTTTAGCCCAAAGATGCCAGAAAATTAGCACCAAATTAAAGCAAACTACGCAGACAAACACCCAAAAAAGGATTGCGTGTCTGGACCACAATTCATCTAAACTAAAAAACATGTTGACTCCTAGCCACCAATGTACCCCAAGAAAATATATTTGACAACACTTTTAAGCTGCTGTATTATTACCCCATCTGAAGTTCGCCCGCAAGGCGAACCAATTTTTTACCCAAATAACCAAAAAACTTTATGTTCGATCTTAAAGTAATTCACAGCGTATTAACACAATTAGAAGAAGAACGCGGTATTCCTCAAGCAAAAATAATCGAGGCTATCGAGCTAGCGCTTGCAACCGCATATAAGAAAGAATATGGCAAAAAAGGCCAAATCGTACGGGCTAAATTTGACCTAAACTCAGGAGGTGTTGAGATGTACCAGGTAAAAGTGGTCGTTGACTCTTCAACTGTCCTTATGGAACTCGCAGAAGATGAGGACCTACCAGAAGGTATGGAGCTTTATAACCCAGAGCATCATATGCTTATTTCTGATGCAAAACTTATTAAAAAAGGTATTGAGCTTGGTGAAGAAATGGTGTTTCCTCTCGAAGATAAGGCTGACTACGGCCGTATTGCAGCGCAGACAGCAAAACAAGTGATCATGCAAAAGATCCGTGAAGCTGAGAAAGTCTCTATTTTGGCTGAATATGGTGCTCGTGAAGGAGAAATAGTCACTGGTAGTGTTCAGAGAATAGAACGAGGAAATATTTTTGTGGACCTCAGTCGTGCTCCAGGATTACTTTCATACGAAGAGCAGATCCCCGGTGAAAGATACGGCCAAGGAGAGCGTGTTCGAGCCTACCTCTATAAAGTAGAAGACTCAGGAAAAGGAGTATTTTTGCGACTTTCTCGTTCACATCCTAAATTTTTGGAGAAACTCTTTGAAACAGAGGCTCCTGAGCTTGCAACAGGTGCAGTGGTAGTCAAATCTATCGCCCGTGAAGCAGGTTCTCGAACAAAAATAGCAGTAGCATCAACTGACGACCATATTGACCCAGTGGGCTCTATGGTAGGTCAGCGTGGAGTCCGAGTAGCGACTGTAATGTCTGAACTTGGTGGTGAAAAGATCGATATTATCGAATGGAACGAGGATCCTAAGAAATTTATTGAAGAAGCGCTCTCTCCGGCGAAAATCCTCTCAATCGAGATAAATGAAACTGAAAAATCAGCTAAAGTGGCTGTGAGCCCTGACCAACAGTCATTGGCGATCGGAAAAGGTGGTCAAAATGTACGCCTTGCAGCTAAACTTACTGGATGGAGAATCGATATTCAGTCAGATGGATCTGCACCTGCAGGAGCATCTCCTGCACCTGAAGTGATTATGGACTCAGATGAAGGTTTTGCGGATATTTCAACACTCAAAAGTGAAGAAGTGGCTGAGGCTCCGGTAGAAGAAGTGAAAGAATAACTCGCCTCCTCGGCGAGTCCGCCGAAGAGGCGGAGATTAAGGAATAGCTCAAAGACCTCCCTTATGTCTGACTTAGGGGAAGTTTTTTTGTAAACAAATTGCCCGCGATGCTTTCGCACCGCGGGACTTTTTTGATTACTTATTCGACAGAGCTTCGCACTCGAGATCCTCGACTTCCTTCTCGGTTACACCGAGCAGTTTACCAAGGGTCACAACAAAATCTTCTGTCTCCACCCTTGCCTTAATATACTCGTCGAGTGCCAACTCGGCACTGCCGAATTTGCCAATCAAAGCAGCCCCCCACCGCCGATTGGCGTGAATAGCTGCGCCCGGCTCGTGCCGGAGTATACACAAATGAGCGGGGGCGTTGTAAATCACCCCTGCATAATTCTGACCAGCAGCCACAAGGGCCTGCAATTCTTCTTGACGTGTCATGGGAACCTCTTTCTGTATTTCCCCTAGCCACCTTTGAAGTAGGACAGTTAGAATTAATGTATTAGCCGAAAATTAATTTTAATTGTCATGAAAAAGAAATATGAACATTTGAAAGATACAGAGCGATTTGTCATCGAAACTCTGTATCAAGCTGGTACGCT
>JAPLZY010000004.1 GCA_026394775.1 Candidatus Zambryskiibacteriota bacterium | reverse complement strand
GAATAGAACATTCTCAACTTAATCCTCTGATTTTAAAGAAAGAAATTGAACGATTGAAAACCTCGATGTATGATATCCAAAGGAAACTCGGTGGACCTCAGATCTAATCAGTTGGGTAACAGTTAATTATTATCTATTACGTAGAGCCAGGGCTACTACTTTATAGGACTTGCTTTAATTATAGTAACTTTGAGCGGGTCGACCGGGAAAGACTGCTTCCAGAGTGGCAAAATCTTCACTTGAGCGCTCTGTATAGAGGGATACTTGGCTTGCAAAATACTCACGAGATCTGCTTTTTTGATCCCCAAAAGGTCGTTTTTAAGCATTGATTCGTCAAAAAGCCACTCTACCTGGGCGTCTCCGGTCAAGGTAAAGGTAACCGGTCCTGTGCTCTGCTGGCTGATCTGGTTGTTTCCTGTAAGGACAAATGTAAGATCTGCAATATTTACGACAGAAAGAGGCTGACCTGCAGTATCAAGATTTGACTTACTTGCCTCTATCAAAGCCTTTGAGAGTTCTATTTTATCAAAAATAAGCGCATGTGCAGAACCAGAAAGTTCAAGTACAGCCTGGCTATCTTCACTGTCTTTTTGAGTGATATTTTTAATGTCGTATGTTAGGGCTGTATCAAAAAGTATAAAATTAACAGGAATTTGAGAAATAATGTCATTTTTAAGCTTTGCTTTTAGATTGCTTTCGAGTTCTTTTTTAGTTGTCTCTTCGAGAGCAGTATCGACTACTTTCATATCACCTGAAAAACCTCCAGACATAGGAGATTTTGAACGAGCGTATATTGTAGTAAATCGCGGGTCACCTTTAAGCCCAGGAACTGTAAAATCAGAAAGCCCGATATTGTATGCCACACCAGGCTGGTCTGCGATTACAGATACTTCAACACTTCCTGGCACTACTTTACCATTTTCTGTTTTTTGACCAGGGATAGTGACTGGCGCACTAATACGGAACACTTTACCGTCAGCTGATTCAAACCGAGTATTCGCAATGAGCTTTTGTGGGGCTGTACTTGTTTTGTTGTAGACAACCAAGATCCCTGAAGCCTTCTTTTCTACCTTCTGTGAACTTCCTGCAGGTACTGACTTATCCATCGAACCTGACACTGACACTATCTGGTAGCCAAATTCCCCACTTGGTCTGTCTTTAAGTGCGCTCAGTGAGGCGTTTACAGGAATAGTCTCTGTACGTGGAGTTATGGTGACCTTAGCTGAGACAAAGAGTGCAGAAACACCAAAGCCAAGAGCGATGACAAACAGAGCGAGGGATATCCAGAGACCTATTCGTGACTCTTTGTGAGGTGGGATGTCTGTATTGTAATCAAATGCATAAGAGCCACGAGGAGTCTCTCGTACTCTCTCTCTTGGAAAAAAAGGTTCAGACTTTACTTCTTTTTCAACATCCTCAACTTCTTCTACTTCCGGTTCTTCCTTTCTTGATATCGCAACAGGGCGAGGTGATGATTTGACTGTTTTCTGTGGAGCGTAGATGGGTGCAGTCTCTTTCCTTCGAGAAGGCAGCTCTACATCACGGATAGAACGTTTGGGAAATACAACGTCTTGTACAATATTTTTTTTCATAGGTTTTGTACTTATAACTTATATAATAACAACAAATAGAGAAAGTGCGCAATGGATAACTATTGAAAACTTCCAAGAAATATTGAATCTATTGCAATACATTCGTCAAACGTCAGATGATCCTTTGATACATAAAAATGTTTGAGTACTTCTTCGCTTAAATGCAGAGGCACAATGTTTTTTCTCCACACTCCTGTTGCATCGGTCTTTTGAATTTTTAAAAATTCTAAAAATACATCTGCCACATCTGTGTCTATTGTGATAAATATTTTTTTAGGGAGTGTGGATATCTCACCAAGCGAAGAAAGAGCGTCTTCGAGGTAGATAGACCACTCATGTTCCACATCAGAGATTACCTGGTTTATTTTTTCATCCATATCAGCAGTCACACCACGAGATTTCCACAAATGAAGAAACGAAAGGGCTACATCGAGTGGTACATCAAGCACAGCAGCAAGTTTGCGTATCAAAAAGAATTTTCCTGATGGAAACGACTTTGTATCTCCCACTACTCCAGCTGAGACTTTGGTAATATCGGTCACTTCTCCGCTAATATCGCAGATCAGATAGTCTTTTTCTCCGGGAAAAAGCAGAGAAAGTGTCTTGTGTGCTACCAAAGGAAACGAATGAAATATGCAGTCGAGGTGTTTGGTGTGGAAAAATGTAAACAACTCTTCTTGTATGCGCGAAACTATTTCTTCTGAACTGAGACCGAGGTACAGAGTGACAACGCACTCATTTGTTTTTTGTCCGACAGGGTTATTGAGAAAATATCCATTGATTCTTGCATCGACTATTGTTTTTTCTACCACCACAACACCTTTTTTAAATTCTTCACCGTGTGCACCAGCTTGAAGCTCTTTTTGAAACAACTCTGTCTCCTTAAGTATCACGTCGTCAAGAAAAGCCTTGGTAATAACAAAAGGTTTGGTGTTTGAGATCGGGACTTTTTTTGTTTTTGATACGTACCATGGCGATGCAAAAACACAGAGCACCTTGGCTATTTTCTTGTCATTTTTTTTAAAATATTCATGTGCAAAACCTCTCTTACCCACCTGTTCGAGTATCGAGGTGAGTTGCGTAAAGAGTGTGGCTTGAAGTTTTTCAGAGTGAGCGTGTTCACTTATACGCAATGGTAAGCGGACGGTGTATAAGAACTCGGGTGATTCTCCCACTTTAAAATGCACCAAAGAAGCAGCGAGTGATGCATTGCCGATATCAAGAACAAGACACACATCTCCTTTTTTGTCCGATGAGCGAAATAACATATAATTATTCTAGCATAGATTTGCATCAGCAAAACTCTCTTGCATTACCTTTTTGGAGCACGGATATTTTTCTGCTGAAAAATTCCTCAAGTCTCGGCTACCCGCCTTGCGAAGTCTCCAAAAAGATAACGCAAGCAAGTTTTACTTCTGTGATTTATTCGAGTATTGCTTTAATCCGTCTCACACCCGCGGAAACAGCCTCTTCTTTTGAGATTTTAAAATGCCCAAGTTCTGATAGGTTTGAGACATGTGGTCCTCCACAAAATTCTTTTGAATATGCGGTCTCGAGGGAGTCCCCGATAAAGTAGACTGAAACTTCATCTCCATATTTGTCTCCGAAAAAATGAAGCGCTCCTGTTTTTTCTGCATCCGCTTTACTGAGCACTATTTTTTGTACTGGAAGTTTCGCCTGTATTTTTTTGTTTACTATTTCCTCTACTTTTTTCTTTTGCTCATCAGTCATTTTTTCTCCATAGGCAAAGTCAAAGCGAAGTCGTTCTGCAGTAATGTTTGAACCTTTTTGTTGCACAGTATCACCAAGCACGTCTCGCAGAGCCTGGTGGAGCAGGTGGGTTGCGGTGTGGTATCGAGTTTCTACTTCTCCTGTGCCCGCAAGACCACCTTTAAATTTCTGCTCACTTCCAGCTCGAGAAAGGTCTTGATGCTTTGAAAACTCTTCTTTAAATTCTGTGAGAACTTTTTCTCTATTGTAGATATTAAATTCTGTTTCAGCATTTTTTCTGTCCACATCAATAATTTCTAAAAATAATTCAGGTGGCAAGCCAAATGTCGTAAAAAAGAAAAATAATTCTTTTCCGTTTATTCTATTTCTGATTGGATTTATTCTGTCTTCATTAGCTTCTTCTTCGGTCACACTCATACCAGATTTAATACCCCCAAGCACTTGCTTCAAAGCACGTAAACCTCTTTCAATAGTTTTTGCAAACTTCTCTGCTTCCTTTACAATTTCAGAAACTATTTTTTCTTTTTGTGGAATTAAATTTTCATATACGGAGCCATATGTTTCAAAAAGTGCATGTACAATAGCTTCGACTGGAGGCTGGGTAAGTGTACGCGAAGTTGTATTAAACACCGCACGACGAATAAGACGTCTTAAAATATATCCTTGGTCAGTGTTAGAAGGCACCACCCCATCTGCAATCATAAAGACTGCGGTACGCATATGGTCCGAGATTATACGCTGAGATTTGAGGTTGTCTGTTATTTTTCCCACCTCACGCATCACTGCTTCAAAAATATCAGTATCAAAAATATTGTTTTTACCCTGAAGCACTGCGGTCACACGTTCAAAACCGGACCCCGTGTCCACATTTTGAGATGCAAGCTTCCCTACCACCACCCCATCTTTCTTAATGTATTCCATGAACACATCATTCCAGATCTCCACTATTTCCTGTTTGTCATCTGCGAGAAGATACTCTTCTTTTGTCATGCCAGAAGTGTGTGACCCCGTGAGGTCGTAAAACATTTCGGTATCTGGTCCACAGGGACCGTTGTCCCCCGCACTCCACCAGTTGTTCTTTGCAGGCATAAAATAAATACGCTCACCAGTCACTCCAGCTTTTTCAAATATATTTTTCCAAATTTCTGCAGACTCAGTATCTTTTGGTGCATCGTCATTACCTTCGAAACAGGTCACGTAGAGTCGCTGTGCATCGAGACCAAAACCAATCTCTTTATCTGTCAGGAGTTCAAAACTCCATTGTATAGTGTCTTTTTTAAAATAGTCTCCCAAAGACCAGTTCCCCATCATCTCAAAAAAAGTCGCGTGCGTGTTGTCGCCGATCTCATCGATATCTCCTGTTCGAACGCATTTTTGAATATTGGCAAGACGGGTACCGAGTGGATGTTTTTCACCGAGGAGGTACGGCACGAGTGGCTGCATTCCAGCTGTATTAAAAAGTACCGAAGGGTCGTTTTGTGGTACTAAAGATGCTGACGGCAAAATAGCATGACCTCGTTCTTTAAAAAAGTTGAGAAAACGTGCGCGTACTTCGGTTGATTTCATATGACCTATAATGCCATATTTGAATATAAAATTAAAGTAAAGGTGAAAGCGCGCTCTGTTTTCACAGGCGCGCCTAATACTTTGTTTCATCAGGCTATGAAAGGTCTTCATTCACAGCACTGACGAGGATTATCATAACGACAACAAGTGCAACGGCTAGTAAAAACACTAATACAAGCAACATGTCGTCTCCTTCTGTATTACATAGTACAACTTATTTTAAAGTAGTCAAACCTACTTATCTTTTTTTTCTATTGATTGAGTTTTAAGCCACTTCTTATACTTCTCCGACATATCCTCAAAACTCTTCTTGTTACTTGATATTTCTTCTTTACCGTGCACCATATGGATATCCGCTTTCAAATCTACTTTTTTCGTAAATTCTTTAACTTTCTTCAGTCGAGCGATTTTTTCTTTTGCTGTCTTTAGGATAGTAGGAATAGAAGCAGTTACATTTTCTAGGTACGCATCTGCGGTCAGTTTTTTACCGGAAATCAAGACAACAAACTCATTAAAAGTCTTTAGGGATCCGAGCTTCCACACCTTCTCCATTTCTTTCCCTATTTTTGGATTGTCTACAATATATCCGTATTTTTTATAGAAATATTTTCTCCACTGTGAAAGTGCGAGTGTTGCAAGGCCGTATCCGTGATACGAACCAGAAGAATCCCATCCGTAAATATGAGGGACATTTAAAAACATCAGTGAATCTTCCGATCGTTCAAAATACTTTTTAAAATTCTTCTTTGCAATAGCAATCACTTTCTCTTCGGTGAGATTTTTTACTTCGTATATTTCCTTTTCATATGCACACACAGAAATTATTCCGTTCAAACCAAGAGGTCGAAGAACGTGAAGTTTTTTGACCATTTTTTCATAGAGTTCAAAAGGATATGCCTGACCTTCAGCATTTTTTGCATATCGAGTTTGCCATTCAATACTATTGAATAAAGTATCTAAAAACATACTATGAGTTTCGGCGAGCGCGGTCGACATGGGAGCGTACTCGTGATTTAAGCACACATCTTTTTGAGTAGAATTAAGCAAATGCGCCGCATGACCCCCTTCGTGGAAAAGAGTATTGTAACCAGTTTCTCCTGAACCCACTTGTCCCATGATCACAGTACAAGTAAAGTTTGAATTTCCTGGAATTCTTTTTGCTCCTTCGTATTTCACGAGGCTTGGCCAATGACAAAAACCATTATTCCATTTACCTTTTCTATCCAGTAGGTCGAGTTGTAGTTTTCCGCCTTTAAAATCTATCCCAAGTGCAGCAAACGACTTCCCCCATCTTATGAGAGCCTCATCAAACTGAAAATATGGATCTTCTTCTTTTGTAAAATCTCCCGCAAGCATGTATCCAAAGTTCCATGGTTTGCGAAGACCAGGCATACTCTTTTCAAGTTTAACAATATCTTTTCGCGCGTATTTTGTTTTTTGGTAGATAGAATCAAAAATCCCAAACAGTTCCTTCTTTGTCATTCCATCTTCTTTCTGTAGTTTAAAATCGTAAAAGTCAGCATAACCTAAAAGCTTGGCATATTTGTTTCGAAGCCCTACTAGTCTTATATATTCTGGCAATACATCTGTCGCCAAACTTTCTCGCGCCTCAAAACACGCTTTACGAATTTTCTCATCAGGATTTGTTCCCATTATTGCACGCATTTGAACTGATGAAGCTACTACAAACTTTTTTGTATAGGGATCTGTATAACCTTCAGTTCTTTCTCCGTGCTTTTTATGTATCCACGTCTCCAATTCATCAATTTCTTTTTTCAATGGCAAGGCCTCTATTGGAGTTTGATATTGATTGAAAAATCTAAGCCATTGTGCAAGTCGATTCTTCAATTCACCCTTAGTGTCTTTCATAAGACTCTTCACCACTTCAGCATATTCTCTATTTGCTTTAAAATTATCTCTTTCGGAAAGAGCCTTATCTTTTTGTGTGTCGACGGAATGATCTCCCATATACGAAGTCCAAAAAAGATCTTCATACGTCTTATGAAGGTTAAAGTATGTTGTATTTAAAAAATCTAAATATTCTTTTGCTTTTTTCATATAAATTGTTTTAGTACCTGAAAGTCATCGAGTAATGTCTGCTTATGTGACCCATTGTAGAGGGCAACCGCTGGGTGATACAAAGGCACCAGGGACATGCGGCTCTTTAATTCTACTACTTTACCATGCATCTCACCTATCGGTCCAACAGAAACTTTATATTTTTGAGCGATATAGTTCATTGCAAAACGCCCGAGTGTAGTGACCACTTTCGGCTTTAAAATCTCAAGCTGTCTATCCAAAAAAAGCCCATATATTTTTATTTCTTCAGCTGTTGGGTCCCTGTTTTCCGGAGGACGGTCTTTGACTATATTTGTAATATACACGTCAGCTCGGACGAGCCCGATAGAGGCAATGAGTTCGTCTAAAAGCTTGCCTGACCGCCCACAAAAAGGCTTTCCAGTCTCCGCCTCAGTTTTCCCCGGTGCTTCACCAATAAATACAATATCTGCCACACAACTCCCTTCACCCACCACAGGAAAATATTTGTTTTCTGTACGATACTCGCACAAAGGAGACTCTGTAAAAGCCAAAAGTTCATCTTCTATATCCTTCATAGCCCGAAGGCGCTTTTCTTAAGAAAGTGACATGAGTCCATTATCACAAAAATACAGCTCAACACAAAGCTACTTTTACTTGACTTTTAGTGTTAAATTGTATTCTAATTATATTAGAATTTCTAGGAGGAACGGATGGATCAATTGGGGTTGTATCATCAACAAGTTGGTGAGAGACCAAACCTCCTGGTAGTTAGTATTCTCGCAGAATACGTAACTACCAGGGGAGTCGCTCTCGATCTAGGAGCAGGTAACCTGCGCGACTCAAAATTCCTTAAAAAGGTGGGATTTAATCGTGTGGTAGCGGTGGATTATTCACATGAATCAGTACCCTTCTTAACCGAAGGAATAGAGCTTGAGATCTCTCCGATCCAGGTATACAAGCCAGAAGCAAGCACTTTCGACTTTGTCGTATCGTGCAACACATTGTTTTTTCTTAACCATGAAGAGATTTCGCATCTCTTTAAAAATATCTTTGTCGGTCTTCGTGCAGGTGGAGTGTTTACATGTAATGTACTAGGTCCCGAAGACGACTGGATAGTAAAGGAAGGTCGCCAAGTGGGCTCCTTCACAAGAACATCACTCAGATTACAATGTAAGGACTTCAAAATCCTTGGGATGCGCGAATTCAAACACCGCGCTGCTCCACCTGGTACACAGAATATAAAGTTCTGGTATCAATGGAGTATAGCCCTACAAAAACCGGCGTAACAAGTGCCTCACAGAGTAAAACTTATAGTTCCACCTAGTAGCGTAATGCGAATGGTGGGATTTTTTTATTTATAACCAAAACACACCTGAACTTCTTCTTCGAAAGTGAAGTACGGTCTCTCTCCTAATTTTTTAGTTAAAATCTCAGTTAGTTCTCTTACAAACCTTTCTTTTTCACTTTCAGAGAGAATTTCATAACCCGATGCTGTTTTCATCAGTCCCACCTGTTCTTCTACTGTATCATTATGTGAAACTGGAATTCTCTCTGTACTTACATCTTTTATTCCCTGCCCTCTAAGGAAATCTGAAATGTAATCTAAATCTCTCAGTTCACTAGGTACTCTTTCCCAATTAAACGACTGAAAAAACTTCTGGGAACTGAATCTTCTTCTGGTGTATCTTTCACTGTTAAAGTCCAAAATGTAAATAATATTCCATTCGGTTTTAAGACCCTTTTAATCTCAGCTACCGATTTTTCATTCACAAACCAATGGAAAGCGGTGCCTACTGTTACTACATCGAACACAGCATCTTCATAAGGAAGGCTCTCGACATCTGCAACTTTATATTCAATATCTAATTTTTTTAATTCAGCTTGTTTTTCTGCTTCTGCAATCATCAAAGGATCATGGTCACAACCAAAGACTTTAGTATCACCCCTTACCAAAGGTTCTGTTGATTTTCCAGTTCCACATGCTATATCTAAAATACGTTTTTCTCCTTTTGATATACGATCAAACAAAAAATCATGGAGCGCATCCGTGTATGGTTTTCTGTATTTTGTATAATTTTCTGCCTGATTACCAAATTGTTTATGATGTTTTTGTATATCCATATAGCTATTATAGCATCTCAATCTCCAACAACACTTTTTTAATCTTCACTGGAGAGAGTCCGAGCATAGGGAGAATTCCTGGGTTTTCAGTGATCGATTTACAGAGGACCATGTTTTGTTGAATGAGAAATTTCTTTTCTCTACCCGAAAGTGATGTCAGGCATGTCACCGGGTGAAGCTTGGCTTCAAGGACCAAGTCATGCAAGTTGCCTCTTGGAGGATAATTCCACCCCACCATAATGAGCCCCCCTTGGCATGAGCCGTATTCGATAGCAGTCGAAGAAAATTTGGTATTGGTGATAAGCCAGCCTTCATCGAGCTTTCTTTCTTTTCCGTATTTAAATGTCATTTGCCGAAGGTCATCAAAACGCGCTTTTACGTACAGTGCGATCTTGAGATCAGACTTCATTCCAGGGTCATTGTGAAATTTCGCTTCACACATAATAAGCTTCTGGTCATTCCACGCCACCACATCCACCTCATGCTCTACACAAAAACCTTTTACTATTTTCCCTGTCTCTGCAGTGTATCCTTTGTATTTAAATATTTCAGCGATAAATTTTTCAAAGGGAAAACCAGAAGGACCGAGCTCCATAATAGCCCGCTTGAGTGAGTATTTAAGTGCAATAGGCTTTTCTTCTTTATGCAAGAGATCAAAGGCTTTACGGTAGATTTCAAGCGTTGTGATGCCATCCGTAAGCTCATTTTGAATATTTGAAATAATATCTTCTGCAACTTTTGCCCCCGCACCTGCTTTCTTTAGAGAATTCTCGAGTTTAGCTACATCAAATTTCTCTCGAGTACCATCAGCTTTTGTAATGAAGATATCCGTATTCATCTCTCCATTATCACAGAAGTTTGAATAAAAAACAAAAGAACTGCGTGTATAACACCTACAATCAGACAACCACCCCCGCGCCAACACACACATCCACATCATAGATCACGGCAATTTGCCCTGAGGCAATATCATCCTGAGATTTACTTGGCTGTATGACATACCCATCAGCATTTTTAATAATTTTTGATTCTACTTTTTCTTGTCGATAACGAAACCGCACTCCATAACTTTTGTTTAAATCAACTTCTGAACCCGAAATCCAATGCATCTCTCCTACTTTTATTTCCCCCATGTTGGACATAGGGGAAATTTCTTCCCCTAGGCGTTGCCTAGGGGCGACCGTGATAGTGTTTTGCACTATGTTTTTTGATACAACAAAAAGCGGTGTGTCATGGTCTGTTTTTTCTGTAATCATAAAGCCATGCCGTTCACCGATCGTGTAGAGTTCTGAACCCTCATGCGTACCTATTTTTTTACCTTCAGTATCGAGCACATCACCTGGCGTTGTCTCGATATAATGTTTGAGAAATTCTTTCATGTCTACCTTACCGATAAAGCAGAGCCCTTGGCTGTCCTTTTTTTCTGCTGTTGGTAGATTAAATTCTTGCGCGAGTTTACGCACTTCACTTTTCTGTAAGTGTCCAATTGGAAAAAGAGCATGTGAAAGCTCGTGCTGTCCGAGCTGTGAGAGAAAATATGATTGATCCTTTTCGGAATCCAAAGATTCTAGAAGTTCGAAGTTAGAAGTTAGAATTGTATCGCCTCTAGCTTCTGACTTCCAACTTCTTCCTTCTACCCTTGCATAGTGCCCCGTAGCTACATAGTCCGCACCCATTTCCAAAGCTTTTTTTAAAAACACTCCAAACTTTACATATTTATTGCAAAAGACATCGGGGTTTGGAGTACGTCCTGCTTTATATTCAGAAAGCATGTAGTCAACCACGAGATCTTTGTATTCTTTCTCGCAATCGAGAGTTAAAAATGGCACACCTAAAGTCGCACAGACACGCATCGCACTCCTGCGTTCATCCCTCCACTCACAGGGCAAAAAATCAGGCGCCCAGACCTTCAAAAACACCCCTGTAACGTCATACCCTGCCTTCTGTAGCAATGCCAAAGCAACAGAGCTATCCACGCCCCCCGACACCCCCACAAAAACTTTAGATTTCTTCTCCATCACCCTATTTATAGCACAACTTTTATATATAACCAGTAAAGTTAAGCTCCACTAAAGTAATACTTTTTTGGAGCCTTGCACAGGAGTTTAGAAAATTACAGTGGTATTCCACTTATAATTTTCTTGAACGACGAGCAGTCCGCTAGCCCACCAGGGCTAGACAGGTTGCTCAAAAAAAGCATTACTCCAGGGGAGCTATCTCAAATATTTCTGCTTATTAACCTTATGCTGCTCAAAAGTTTTTGCATAATACATCTTCCCATCGTTACCAGTAAGGAAATACAAATACTCTGTCTTGGTCGGTGTCACCGCTGCAAGAAGCGCGTCGAGACCCGGGTTATTGATTGGTGTTGGCGGGAGTCCTCGATTTGTATAGGTATTGTACGCATTGTCCATTTTCAAATCATCGAGCGTCAAATTTGAACTATCTTTGCCGTTTATATATTTAAATGTTGCATCTACCTGAAGTGGCATGCCAATAGAGATGCGTTTCCATAAAATACCTGCAACGATTTTCCTCGACTCAGTATCTTTAGCTTCCCCTTCTAAGATAGATGCCATGATCAGGACTTCGTCGAAAGGTTTACCAAATTTTTCTATATCAGTCTCAACACTTCGCATTTTTTCGTCAAAATTTTTCTGCATCTTCAATATTACATCTACAGGTTTTGCAGTTGGTGGTAAAAAATATGTATCAGGGAAAAGATACCCTTCTTTATCTTTTGCTTCTCTCAAAAAAAGCTCAGCATCAAATAGAGCAAGCTTCTTTCCAAGAATACCGCTTATTTCACTTACATTCAGCCCCTCAGGAATAGTCACTTTTATAGGCTCCATACCGAGTCTCCCTTCGATAATTCTCCATGCCAACGTCAGTGGACTTTCTTTATTTGTCATCAAATAATCCCCTGCAGTAACTTTTTTTTCACCACCCAAGAGAATCACAAGACTCCGAAATGCAAACGGCGAACGGATTAGACGAAGTGAAGCAAACTTTTGGGTTATCTCCTCAAGACTTTCCCCTCGATTTACAGACACAATAGTATCTACAGGGAAATCTGTAGGTGTTCTCCATACAGCGATATAAAAAACAAGAATTAAAGCCAGTAGCGAACCGCAGATGGCAAAAAATATATTCTTATACCGAGAAATAAGAGATGGTTTTGGTAGAAAAAGAGGTTCTACAGTCTCTTCCTCTGGTGTTGATTCGGGAAGTGTATCCATATTAGAGAGGAAGATTAGAAGGTGCTTCTGCTTTTCGAGAACCAATACGTTCGAGTGCGGAAGTGGTACCGATGCCACTTGGCAAATGGAAAATAGTAGCAAGACTCTCTGTATTTAATACAAAATGCGGTGTTGTGAATTCATTATAAAAATACCCTCTGTTTTTATATGCATCCAAAAGCTCCGTCTTTAATTTGTTTCTCTTTTTCTTTTTTCGGTCTTGCCAAGGGAAACTTACGGTTGCATCTGGATTACGAACAGGTTTAAAACTATTGAGGTTACCTGAATTATAGTGTCTAAAACCAGCTATGATACCTGCACCAACAGCAGGACTAAATATTTCTTTAGGAGCAACATATATAGCACGAATACCCACATCAAAGCCTGGCTTAGTCACGCTGCGTTCGATAGCACTAATAGTATCAAGCTCTATTTCAGTGAGTTTTTGAGCTGCAGTTTCACCTTCGGCAGGTTTTGTTTTATCACGTATTTTCTTAACTTCGTCAGCTGCACCGAGAAGCCAACGAGTATCAACATATGCACCTTTATCTGCATTCCAATTTTCTGGTTTGTGGGCACGGATCAATATTTGAACCCAGGCATTTTGCCCTGTACCGAGAGACGACGCTAAAAACTCCACAAGCGGTGTCATAGGGTCAATTTTGTATTCTTCTTTAGGATCTTTATCCATTCCATAGTCAGAGTATGTTTTAATGGGAAAAGAATCGGCTTTAGCGAGTTCAAATTCTGCTGCAAACGCATTGTGTATAGATGGGTCAAAATAGACCGGCACGGTGTAGTCGGGCACTTCGTATATTTCTATTCCTGGATACTGCGAATACAAGTTGGCTTCAATGAGATTTTTAAAATCTTTTCGTGTCCAGATAAAAAAGTGGAGTTTGCCGTCTATAGAACACAGTTCAAGTGAATACCACGGCCGGGTTTTACCTTTGATATAAATATCATACCAATTTCCTTCTCCACCTGTCTGATACAATGCATTGAACAAAAACTCCATTGCTTTTGGAGATTTGAAAATTTCTTTTGGCAACTTTATTTCAAGAAGCACGTGTGTAGTAGCAGCAAAGAAAAGAGTGCGTCTGTACACAAGCCACAGGTTCCACAGCCAATAGCCAAAAAAAGCGGTCAGCCACAATGGCGCTGTTGCCTTGAAAATTTTAAACATAAGCCCTACTCCAGGGATATTTAGAAATTGTGCATACTGAGCAAAGTCAAACATGTATTAAGTATACAAATAAAAAGAAATACCGCCAAGGCGGTATTTCTTTTAGTTGAGAGTTTATGCTAATGCATACTTCCCGTCTTTGGTTTTCTTAAACAACTTTGTGTTCTGAAGATTGACCATGATAGTGTTTTCTTTCACATATCTCTCTTTCATCACCTTCTCGATTATTTTTTCTTTCGTCATAGGACCGTTTTTCTGGATTACTCCCTTGATCACGTCTTTAACTACACCTGCCATGTAACCCCACTCTGAAAGAGCGTAGAGACCACGACCCACCAAAACAAAACGTGGATCTTTGATAAGTTCATTGTGTGTAGTAGCAACGTGTGCTTTTTTACCAAAGAGCTCACCGATAAGTTTTGCTACTTCACGGAAGTGGATAGGAGAACCGTGTCGTCTAATAACCAGGAATGCATAGTCACGCATGCCTTTTGTATTGATATTTGGAGAATCAGCTTTACCCCATTCACCCAGTGGGTTTTTACTTACTGTTTTTGAAATAGAAAGCCATCGTCGTAGTATCTCTTCGTTTTTAAATTCGTCTGATACGTCTTTAAGGTGCTCGAGAAACGCTTCGATCATTTGTGCTTCAGGAAGGATCTCATCATCTGACATATTCTCGTAGAGTTTTTTCAAAGACTCGTGGATTTTTTTAGAGAGATCTTTGTCGATATGCCATCGGTGCTTGAAATCAACATCTTCTTTTTCTTTTGTAAATTCTTCACCGACTACCAAAAGAAAGTGGATGTGGTTTTGAGTACTCTTATCCTTAGACACATGCTTCAACAGATCTTCTTCAGAAACCATGCCTCCGAGTGTACGGACCACAGCCTTAAGCTCGCTGAACACAGTCTTCTCAACTTCATAGTCTTTTGATTTTCGAACATTGGCGATCGAATAGTTTTCAATCTGACGCACTCGTTCTCGAGTGATCTTGTATTTCTTACCGATAGCTTCCAAAGTCATACGTTTTGTGTCAGCACCGAGTCCATAGCGACCAATGATCACATCTTGAGCACGAGGAGAGAGTACGCTGATGAGGCGCTTTGAAACTTGCTTTGGCTTAAATGTGATAATTGTTTTTTCGCTCATATAATGTTACGTATGTTAAAGTTATGGTTAATGAGTGGTATAGAATACTCTATTTGTATCATTTTTAATGACTTACGTCAATAAGGTCCTGTTTATACCTAAATAACTATATTTATCAACCTATTTTTGACAAATATCACCTTTCTCACCTCTTGCCCTGTGAGCCATTTTTGTATTTCTGGCATAATGTAGACCTTTTCTAAGACCTCAGTTTCAGTATTTTCAGGCTGTATTTTTACTTCCCCTCTCACTTTTCCGTTTATTTGGACAGCTATAGTGATCTCTGCATCCCTCATCTTCTTAGGATCTGCTTTTGGCCAACTTTCTTTCACGAGAGAAGTTTTGTTGCCCAATTCTTTCCAAAGTTCTTCTGTCACATGTGGTGCAAACGGATGAAGAATTTTTAGAAATAACTCCATATCGCTTTTGTACACTTTCTCACTTTTCTCCATTTCATTAAGCGCAATCATCATTGCTGATACTGCTGTGTTGTAAGAGAACGAAACAATGTCATCAGTTACTTTTTGTATTGTCTTGTGGAGTGTATTTTGGTACACATTTTCTTCCGGAGTCAATTTCTTTGAGGTAACTTTCTCCCCAAGTCTCCACACTCTCTCGATAAATCTCCGTGAACCTATAATATTTTCTGTACTCCATGGCAGTCCTGCTTCAAATGGACCCATAAACATTTCATACACTCGCAATGTATCAGCACCATATGTTTTCACAACATCATCGGGATTTACCACATTTCCCCATCGCTTGGACATCTTTCGTCCGTCTGTACCTTGTATCATTCCTTGGTTTCGTAGTCTTTTAAATGGCTCATCAAATTTTGCTAGGCCAATATCTTTCAAAAACTTGTTCCAAAAGCGAGAATAGAGTAAATGTCCCGTCGCATGCTCCGCACCACCGACATACATGTCCACTTGTCCCCAATACGAGAGTGCTTTTTTAGACGCAATCCCTTTTTTATTTTTTGGATCCATGTACCGAAGGAAATACCACGATGATCCAGCCCAACCTGGCATGGTGTTTGTCTCGTATCCTTTCTTTGTCCAACTTGAAACACTCGCAAGCGGAGACTCTCCAGTACCTGTTGGCTGATATGAAGCCACGTTTGGCAAAGTGAGCGGTAGTTTCTTTTCTTCAACTTCTTGAATGAGACCGTCTTTGTCTGTAGAAAGCGGGATCGGCTCACCCCAATATCTCTGACGAGCAAAAATAGCATTGCGCATTTTATATTTGGTGACAATCTTTCCTCCCACTTTTTGAGTGATCGCTTTTTTAGCATCCTCACTTGTCATACCTGTAAATTCTCCTGAGTCATGCACTGTTCCATAAGGAAGATATGCTTTTTCAGGCACATCTATTCGGTCGATCCACTCGGGTAGCTCTGCACACGGCTTCACTTGTGAAAGCGGGAGCCATGTGACTTCAAATTTAGCCAATTCTTCTTCAGTTATATGCTCTCTTTCTTCATTTTCCAATTCAAACACCACTCCTGTCGTAAATGCTACTCGGTTTTGTTTTTTGTGTGCCGCATTATACTGAGCTTTAACTACACCTCCGAGTGTACGAACAAATTTAAGATTTTTATACCCTGTTTCTTCTTGAACCTCACGTCGCGCTGCATCCACCGGGTCTTCTCCTTCATCTACTCCACCTACTACAAGAGTAGTCCAGGGAAACTGCTTCCACTTGAGACACAAATACAATCCTGTTTTTGGATTTTTTACTAATGCATGGATTGTGTGTCGGTCTACATATTCCTGGCCTTCTACCGGAGGAAACATAGTGTCAATAATACTCGGTATCACGACATGCTTTACTGGAAGTTTATATTTTTGAGCAAATTCAAAATCTCGTTCATCGTGTGCAGGTACTGCCATCACTGCTCCTGTGCCGTAGCTTGCAAGCACATAGTCTGCAATATACACCGGTATTTTTTCACCATTAACTGGATTTTGCACACTGACTCCTTTGAGCTCTACTCCTGTTTTTTCTTTTGTTGCATCCGTTCGAGACTCAGCATCTTTTTTCTGTACGAGAATTTTATATTCAAGAACCTCGCTTATATTTTCAATATGGTCAGAAAGTTTCTCTACCAGAGGATGCTCAGGAGCAAGCACCACGTATGTAGCACCAAAAAGAGTGTCTGCTCGAGTTGTAAATACAGCCACTTCTCCTAAACTATTTTTAAATTTTAAATTTGAAATTTGAAATTTTATTTCTGCTCCCTCTGACTTTCCAATCCAGTTTCTCTGAATCTCTTTTATATTCTCTGGCCAGTCGATAGTATCGAGCCCAGAAATCAGTCGGTCTGCATATGCTGTAATGCGCATAAACCACTGTCGCATTTGTTTTTTTTCTACTGGATATCCTCCGCGTTCTGACACAGGTTTTCCATCTGGACCATCTACCACTTCGTCGTTTGCGAGCACTGTACCCAACTCTGGACACCAGTTAACCTCAGCATATCCTTCATACGCAAGACGATATTTCATAAGCACATCCTGCTTTTCTTTTTGTGATTTAGATTTCCATTCGGCTGCGGTAAAGTGTGGTGTATTTTCCTCACACACTGCGTTTATATTTTTGTTTCCTTCTTTTTCAAATTTTTTAACCAAGCTCTCGATAGGTTGAGCCTTGTCTTTAGTTGTGTCATACCATGAGCCGTAAATCTTTAAAAAGATCCACTGAGTCCACTGGTAATATTCAGGATCGGTCGTATTTACTTTTCGATCCCAGTCGTAAGAAAGACCGATAATAGAAAGCTGTCGCTCAAATGTTTTTACATTTTCAAGAACCGCTTTGCGAGGATGAATATTATGCTGGAGAGCATATTGTTCTGCAGGAAGTCCAAACGCATCGTAGCCCATCGGGTGAAGTACATTGAAACCTTGCATGCGCTTCATACGAGCGTACACATCAGAGCCAATATAGCCCTTTGGATGCCCTACGTGTAGTCCTGCTCCCGAGGGATACGGAAACATGTCGAGGACGTATTGTTTTTTCTTTGTTGACGAGTCTTCTGTGCGATACACTTTTTTCTTACTCCATTCTTTCTGCCATTTTTTTTCGATTGTGGTGTGGTTGTATCGCTTCATAGTGAGATTATGATACAACAGAAAAAGGTGTTTTGCAAAAAAATACTCCGATTGAGTCGGAGTATTTTAATTTCACAATTATATTTTTACCGGGGCACCGAATGGGACAGTCGAAGGACCGACAATATGTCTGAAACAAGACTCTCCCGCTTTATATGCTCCCCATACTTCCACAACCCCTTGCTCATCTGACTTGGTTACAGGCTCATTTGCGCTTGTTATTCCAGAATTATATTTAAAATCCTTGTTGAAAACTGCGCACACTTCAAATGTAGTTGCATTTATGATTTTGTACACATACGGTTTACTTGTTTGCACGTCAGTATATGTTCCTCCTCCGTATGTATTACCCTGTGCAATTTCTGTAAGTGTCTGAGGCAACACTTTGTTTGTATCGTAGAAGTATCGAACCTGGCTTGCAATGTTTTGTAGGTCAGAAATCTTTGTTTGATCATATTTTACAAGTCGCTGCACTCGAGGACTACCGAGAACCATAAAACCAGCAACGATTGCTGCAACAATACAAACTGATGCAACAATTATAGAAATTTTACGTGCAGATGAAGAAAGCTTGTTGCGAATATCAGTGATGTAATACCCGAACACCCCACCAGCCACTACAAGAATACTCAAGACTTTCAAGAGAAAACCCGCGGTCAGTTCTTGTCCGTCGATAAAGTAGTAGACAACCGCCACAAGATCTCCCACCACAAGGCCACCTGAAATAAAGAGAGTGATATAGATAAGCCATTTTCTGATACCTGATGCTCGAGCTGCCTGTGAGCCCGCGAGGTCTCGCTCTATAAGCCACATAAACAATACATAGAGCGGAAAGACAATAATAAGTGTCGCAACCGGAAAGCTGATAGACGAGGTGTTGTTATAATATGAGTAGTATTGCGTAACCTGAGGAAATGCTTTGTTGATAACTGTAAACAAAAGATTGAGCAATGCCGCCGCAGCAGAATACAATGTGACCATTGAGGCCAGATTTAAAAATACATTTTTAGCGTGAGAATGTGATTGTGTTGTTGGTTCCATATAGTTTTTTTAATGAATAACTAATATAGTGTATCATATTTACAATCAAATAATTACACTCTGAGGATTTTTCGCCAAGGTTGCTTATAAAATTTAAAAAGGTTCGGAGGCGTACTTAATGGTACGATGAGAACCTTTTTCAAATTTTAGAAGATAAGATTGGTGAAAAAGACCAGAGCCTCTAGATACGAAACTCTATAACGTCTCCGTCTTTAACAATATACTCTTTTCCTTCTGTTCGTACTTGTCCTTTTTCACGAGCCACACCATATGAACCCGCAGAGAGTAAATCACTCCAGAACACCACTTCCGCTCTAATAAACTTGTCTTTAAAGTCTGTATGAATTGCAGTACCTGCAAGCGGCGCAGTCCAACCCTTTTTAATAGTCCATGCACGAGTTTCTTTTTCTCCTGTTGTGAAGTAGGTAATCAAATCAAGAAGAGCATAGCCTGCTTTGATCAACTCATCAATACCATCCGTTTTTCCACCAAGCTCTGTTCGAAAAAGGATTTTGTCATCTCCCTCCAAGTCTTTCAACTCATGTTCAATACCCGCATCAATAATCACATACTGTGCTTTTTGTTCTTCAAAGAATTTAATGAGTTTTAGATATCGCTCATCATTCATTTCATCGAGGTTTTTGTTTCCTGCTTTTTTATTGAGACCGTACATAATCGGCTTCATAGTCAGGAGATGCAAACCTTTCAAAGCCAAAGCTTCTTTTTCTGAAAGTTCGAGCTGATTGAGAAGTTTTCCAAGCTCAAGTTGAGCTTTTGCACGTTCCAAAACCTCAGCTTCAAAGATTGCTTCTTTGTCACCTTTCTTTACGTCTTTTTGTACATTACTTATACGCTTTGCGACAGTCTCTTGGTCTGCAAGCACGAGCTCAAGGTTGATCACTTCAATATCAGAAAGAGGGTTCACTTCATTGTGAACATGGATCACATTTGCATCTTCGAAAATACGGACCACCTGAAGGATCGCATCCACTTCACGAATATTCTGAAGAAACTTGTTTCCCAAACCTTCTCCTGTCGAAGCCCCCTTTACGAGACCTGCAATATCGACAAATTCTACAATAGCCGGAATTGTTTTTTGAGTTTTAGAAAAATCAGCGAGTTTATAGAGTCGTTCATCGGGCACGGGTACCACACCCACAGACGGGTCAATAGTACAAAACGGATAGTTTTCCGCCGGCACAGACTTTTTAGTCAACGCATTAAAAAGCGTCGATTTCCCGACGTTTGGCAGACCTACAATTCCGATCGATAGTGACATAGAAATGCATTATTACACAAAATGTACTTTTTTTAAAGATATTGCTATTTATATGGGTATGTGGTTTTATTATTTGCAATACAGCCACTCCTATTGATTAGATGGTCCTCAGAGATGCGGGCTTTTGATCTTATATAGATATGATAATATAGATATGTACTTGTGGAGCGTCAGCCCTATTCGGCTCATAAGCTGAAGATAAGTACAACAAAAAACATCATCCTTAGGATGATGTTTTTTGATACAAACTTATCCACAACCATCCAAATTTTAATTGACTTTACTAATAAACAAAGTATACTATAGTTGTCTTTCGGTTTTCTATGAACTGAAAGGGTATTACATCCAAGGGCAACCCTCCGCTAGGAGGGTTGTTTTGTATTTAAGCTTCTAATGTTTATGTTTTAGATCTCTTCCCCAGATATCTTCTACTATACTTAAAACATCGAAATACCCATCTCCTCCCGTACGTAATTCCTGAGAAATATTGTTTTTTGAAGAAAAAATATACACCTTCTTCCCTCTATTTTTTATATAGTTCAGTACAACAAGAAAATCAGAATCGCCACTAAATCATACGAGAATGTCATAATTTTTTAAATAATGCACAACATCAATAGTCATCTCAACATCCATATTTCCTTTTTCTTGAATAGAATCGCCTTCATTACTGCGAGTTATAATTCTTTTTAATTCTTTTTTTCTCACCACAAATTTAAGTCCTTTCTTCAGATAAGTAAAAAATTTATGTTTACCATCCATAGCATGATCACGCGTACCTTCAGCTGGGTATGCAGTATAATAAAAAACTTTAATTTCAAGAGCATTAAATTTTTTTCTCAAATACACATTTAGTTTTTTATAGTCAAACATTTTCCCTTTAGCTTTTTGAGTTTGCTACAAATTTGACGCATCAATAAACACATACACTGTATTTTGTTTTTTATGAGTACTAAGCATGGTGTAATTTAGTACTTCCGTATCACCCCCTTCACAATAGCAGCGATTTTCAAATCATATTCTGGATAGATAGGTTTATAGTTTCTGTTGGCGGGCATCAGGTAGACTTGGTTTCCTTTTTTTCTGTAGTATTTCATTGTCCATCCGCCGTCTACTTCTGCGATCACAATATCACCCTCTTTTGCGTCCCCCCTTCGCTCCACAATGACCAAATCACCTTCTTTGATCCCTTCATCGATCATTGAATCTCCTTTAACCTCAAGAAGATAGGTTGAGTCTCTGTGCTTTACCAAATAGTTATCGAGCGACAATGTGTCGAGCATACCCTCCTCAGCAAACGTAGGAATACCCGCTTCAACAAGACCAAGAAGCGGTATCTCATCCATCATTCGAGTAGGTGCAAGCTTGCCTTTGGAGTCTTTAGTGACCACACCTTCATCAATCAATTTATTGATCAGTTTGTAGACAGCATTTTTAGATTTGAAACCAACAAGATCCATGATCTCTTGGTAGTTTGGCATCCGCTTTTGTTTTGCGTAAAAACCGAAAATTTTGTCTTTGTATGTGTTCATTAGAATATGAAAGATGCAAAGCCAAAAGATTTGGAAAACCATCCGGACCGAGTCTCTCTTCGACGAATATCGAGTATCTGAGAAAGGACAAATTTGTGTCGGCGAGACTCGCTCGCATACGACAAGCCTTTGATGATCTTTCGGTCGATTGTGTCGTTTAGTATTTCCAATTCATCTCGCAATGCTTTTTCAAGGTTTTGTTTACTCATGGTTTTGTTTGTTAATATCGCACTTCTTGTATGTGTATAGTATGAGTGAACACTCGTTCACCGTCAATAAAAAATGCTGTGGATAGCATATTCGGATACAAAAAATCACTCGGTTCAAGAGAGATTTTTTATTGCAACATAAGAATATAAATTTTTTAGAGCTATTTTAAAAACTTTCAGATTTGAGACAATATCGCGGATAAAATCTGGGAAGGGACCGGAGACGTACTGTCGTACGTTGAGGACCATTTCCAGATTTTAGCCGATGAGATTGGCCAGATGTGGAAGTTTTACATAAGACCTTGGAGTTGGTCTTTATACTTAGCCATCACCTCCATCGCAGCAGCCATCTGGTCTTTACCTTCTCTTTGCATTTTTTCTTGCACCTCACCGCCGATCTTCTGAAATAGATCTGGATTCTTTTCTATAAGATTAAATATTTTGTCTTGCTCTGCTTGCGGAACACCCTTCATTTTTGAAGCAAGCATTTTTTTGAGGAAAAAAGTTTTTAGTGACATATGCCATCTACTATACTATAATTAAATAAATTTTCAAACGTATGGCTCGCACACAAGCTCCTAAAAAAATTCCCTACTTTCTTGCTCTCCCTCTCGCCCCTCTTATGGTTGCAGGATTTCTCCTTTCGTACTATCACATACCTTTTAGCGATTTGTTTTCATATGAATTTTACCAAAACCTAGCAAACCCTTCGGTTCGCATGATCTACATTCAAGAAGGTTGGCGTAAAGAACAAGTGGCTGAATCTGTGGGAGACAAGCTCGGTTGGAATGACCAAGAAAAAAGTGACTTTTTAAATGCGCACATTGCACTCGGTAAAGAAACATCCGAAGGTTTTTATTTTCCTAAAAATTACGCTATCCAAAAAGACACAAAACCTGAAGATGTGAGTGAGATCATGATCAATGAATATGACAAAAAAACAAGTGAGATAAAGCGGGGTAAAACAATGAAAATCTTAAATGAAGATACTGCTCTTATTGTTGCGTCCATCATCCAAAGAGAAGCTGCAGGTAAACACGACATGAACATCATCTCCGGTATCATATGGAATCGTATTTTTTTAGGAATGAAGCTCCAAATGGATGCGACTCTTCAATACGCAAAAGGAGACGAGGATTTGTGGTGGCCTCAGGTAAAGTCTGAGGACAAGTATATTGTCTCACCCTACAACACCTACAAAAACAAGAGCCTACCGCCAACTGCTATCGCAAACCCTGGCATTGCTGCACTCACGGCTGCATACAACCCTCAAAAAACAAGTTGCATTTTCTACCTCCATGATAAAAAAAGAAAGATCCATTGTGCAAAGACGTATGAGGAGCACAAGCAAAATATAGAAAAATATCTCTAGAACTTCTTGATCTGGCAAATTTCTTTGTCAGACTTCAGTAAAATAATTCTCACCGTACAATTAGTACGGCTCAAATTATTTTCTTCGTCTTTCGTGAACTTTGCTCACCTCAAAAACTTCTAGTAACTAACTTTATTGAATATTTTTACAAAACAAAATCCGCCTCCTCCAGAGACGAACTTTGGTTCGTCGCCGTGGGGCGGATTATTCTTGAATCATCAAAAAATCACAGAGCACACTATTGTCTATCAACTCAAATTGGGTACACCCCAAGCTACTAATTGAATAAAGCTCCATGCTTGAGCCGATCCTTTTATTAGTTTCTTGGATCTCCATCCAAAGACCAAAGAGTGTTTGCCAATCAGCATCAAGTGCGATCACGGCAATTACACTCCATGCAGCACCGGGGTTAATATCCCATTTTATACCTGAATAAAATCCCGTTGTTCTTTTTGGACTTTCCCAGATGGACCCTGCTCCTCCGAAGCACTCTCGTGCTCTGATTTTTAAATCGGAAGGCGGTTCTTTTGGAAAGAAAAGTACATTTCTTTCCGTACTTCCTGTAGCTTCCTCAACTGCGGGTTCACTTACAACTGACAGCATACCAGATCTCCTTATAGAACAGTTACTACCAAATTATTATCACAGTGAAGTTAAATGTCAATCTGTCTATCCCACATTATAGGTTTCGAGCTTTTTTTCTTGTATCACCTCTTTTATTTCTTCTGCAATCTTCCACCCAAGTTCCGATTCAAGACCCGAAGTAAAGACACTCTGATCCCCATTCATACAGTCGAGCAACACTTTTTTATACGCCCCTTGGCTTTCTGACGAAGGTGTTTCAAACACACTTTCTTTTCCATCTTTCCATACCACGGTCACAGCCGTAAAAGACTTTGGCTGCGCTTTGCCTGCACGTACTCGTATCGGCACGCCATTAAATTCTGGCAGAGACGAGTGCATTGTCACATCTATATATGTTTCAGTATCAGAATTATTTTTGACCCCTTTGTGCGTCTTGTAACTTTCATACTGAGCCCTCTTCGCACTTTCACTTTCTACTGAAAGTGACTCAAATACACTCTCTCGAGCTTTTTGTACTTCGTCGGCCGTCTCATCTTCTTTGAGGGGTCGCAATGCAAGCGCAATCATTTGCAAGATGTGGTTTTGCCCCACATCGTAAACAACACCAAGGGAATCATAGAATTCACTTCTGTTTTCTACAGTAGCGGTTTCCAAGAGATCAATCTTGATTTCTTTAATATACTCACTGTTCCATCGGCGTTTAAATTCTCCAGAATTTCTAGATTCTATAATTTTCTGCAAGGAAGTTTTCATCATGTAGTGGTCTATACGAAAGACTTGCTCTGACTTGAAAAGCTTATCCACCAAAAGATTCAGTCTTTTTGAGGAAGCATTGTCATATCCAAAAGGCTTTTCGACCAATATTCGAGCCCAACCAGTATCTTCACTGCATGGTTCACTGAGGCCCGACTCTTTAAGAGCGTTAAATATTGGTTTGTAGTACTGTGGCGAAACAGAAAGGTAGTAGAGCTTGTTTGAACATTGCATAAAATTTTCATCAATTACATCAACAAGCTGTCTCAGGTGCGCATACGACTCAAGCGATGAAAAATCGCCCTGGACATAGTGAAAGAGCTTTACAAATTCTTCTCGTTTTTCTTCAGGAAGAAGCGTGTCTCGAACAAAACTCTCAATATCAAGCTTGGAAAAATCACGCCTTGAAAAACCAATAAAAGAAACTTTTTTTGGAAGCATTCCTTTGGCATAGAGACTAAACAATGAAGGTAGTATCTTTTTTGAAGACAGGTCTCCAGTAATTCCGAAAATGATGATTTGTGTGGGTGTATTCATGAGTGTAAGTATAGCAAATATTCGCAGACTTATGCTCTGTAAGTTTTTTTTGTATACTATACGTATGAAAAAAAGCACCCTACTCGCACTTCTCTTTCTTTGTTCTCTTCTTTTTATCTTCCTTGCCCAAAAGATCAACCTCCCCGCAGCAGACCTCGGGCGACATATTAAAAATGGAGAAATATTTTTACATGCCGGAGAATACGGTGTCTCCCGCACCGCACTGCTTCACACCAACTTCTTTTCCTACACCTACCCCGACTTTCCTTTTATAAACCACCACTGGGGTAGCGGTATCGGCATGTATCTTGTTTTTTTACTTTTTGGCTGGATTGGGCTTTCTCTTGCATATATTGTTATCATGCTCGGCGCATTCACACTCCTCTTTCTTCTCACCAAAGACAAAACACCTCTCTATGCGAGCATTCCTCTTTCTATTTTCCTTATCCCCCTTATTGCTGAACGAGTGGAGGTGCGCCCCGAGGTGCTAAGTTATTTTTTTATCGCACTCTGGATATATATACTCACTCGCTTTAGTGAAAACAAACTTCCAAAAAAGTTTTTGTATGCCCTACCTCTCATCACCATCCTTTGGGTCAATAGCCACATCTACGCAATCTTCTCCCCACTCATTATTGGTACATTTATATGCCAAGCACTCATACACAGAGACGGTGAAAAAGTAAAAGCATTACTGGCACTCTTTGGCTTGTCTTCACTCGCTCTTTTGGTCAGTCCATATGGTCTTTCCGGAGCATTGTATCCTTTTATGATATTCAATAACTACGGATACTTGGTAGCAGAAAACCAGTCTATCCCTTTTCTGCAAAAACTCAATTTCATCAATCCAAACTTTTTATGGTGGAAACTAGGAGCAGGAGTTGCACTACTCGGAAGTTTATGGGCTCTCAAAAAAAACATGTGCGCTTTCCCTATCGCACTCGGCCTCATGACCTTTGCGTTTGGAGGCCTCAGTTTTTTCGGTATTAGAAATCTCACTCTGTTTGGGTTTATTCTCCTCCCGTTTCTGAGTGTGCTTTTGGGAATATTTTTTAAAGAAATCGATGCTTCGAATGAAAAAAGAGAGGTTGCCTGGGCATGGTCACTCATTATTTCTCTTTTGCTCCTCATCTTTGTCTGTGTACGCTTTAGCAACAAACTTCCCGGTACTCCTCGATGGGGACTCGGGCTTTTGCCAGGAAACATATCTTCCGTAACTTTTGTAAAAGAAACTGGCATACAGGGACCATTTTTTTCCAATTATGACATCGGAGGGATGCTCATCTATAGTCTCTATACACCCCTACGTAAAGAAAAAGTATTTGTCGACAACAGACCAGAAGCATACCCGAAAGAATTTTTCTCCGACACGTACATACCTATGCAAGAAAACACAGAATTGTGGACGAAAAAAGCACAGGAATATAATTTTAATGCCGTGTGGTTTTACAGACTCGACTCAACTCCGTGGGCTCAAAATTTCCTCATTTCTCTTATAAAAAACACACAATGGGCTCCAGTGTTTGTAGACAACTATACTATTATTTTTCTCAAGCGCACTCCCCAAAACGAAGAGCTCATAAAAAAGTTTGAGCTTCCACAGAGCATGTTTACTACCCGTTAGATTTTTTAAACGGATGAAGATGGGCTGCAATACCAATCGCCGCTGCGATGATGAGAATATTTTTAATAATATACTGCCCTTCGAGTGTGGGTACTAAAAAGCCAGACCATGTCACTGATTGAAGAAGAAAAAGTGGCAGGAGTGTTGTGGTCATGTGGAAAAAAAGTACTGGTATGACTGCTCGTTCTGCTCCACGGATCAAAAACATAATACCAATAAGCATTTCAAGGAGACCAAAAAGTACCATAAAGACAGAAAACGGCATGACAGGCATTGTTGTTTCAAAAAGAGACTGCACGAGAGGGCTAGCAGGAGAAAGGTCAAGAACTTTGAGTGCTCCAAACCAAAAGAAAACAGTAAACAATCCTAAACGAGAGAGAGGCTCTGCCAATCTTCTGCAGAGTTTGATTATAAAAAAATCGAGGGAACGTATCATACAATAATCATACAAGACTTTCATATTTGAGCAAAGCCGGAAAGCAAAAAACCAAACAACGGATTGTTTGGTTTGTTGAGCTCCTACTGCGGAATCTAAGGCAGTGCAGGAATAAAGCCTGCAGTCATTGCCGATTGACTCGACGCTAGTATACTCTGGATAGTGCCAAAGAACACGAGGAGCGTTTTCTCAAATCCCGAGAAAATCTCAGGGACCAGGAACTGAAGCATGACAATCAGCAATCCTAAACTAAAAACTTTGAATATTGACATATTCGTATTCTTTAAGAAGGACCGTATACTGTGTAGACAAACACAGTACGCTGGCTAATTGCCAAGCTACCCCTCTCTTCCCTTGCGACCAATTTTGATCGAAAAAGAAGAAACGAGGTTCCACTTGTGAGATTTAAAAGAGCAATCCAACACTTAAATAATGACATACGTACTGTAAAAATGCAAGAGAAAACCCCACAAAGACATCGTGAAGTTTGTCTCGGTGGGGGTTACAGGTGCATCCTTTTTTTGAGCTGAGCAAACTCCAAACGCACCTTCCGCTCCTGGTCAGAGTTTTTTTCATCACTCATTACCAGCATCAATGCTGAAAGCAAGTAGTTGTATGCAGTCTCTGTATCGTATTCAGCCATTACTTCTGCTGCTATACGATAAACCCTCACAAACTGCCGCATTCCGAGCAAATAGTCCCCTTCTTTAAAGACTTCCTCTCTCAAAAGAAGAGCTTGCTCAACATAATATCGAGCTTCTTTTCGTTTGCTCATGAGTTGAAATACCTGGGCGGAATTTAAAAAAGCCAAAGCTTGCTGGTGCGGAAACACTTCCTCGTTCGATCGCTCAATTTTGTTGTGCTCCATTGCTACAAGAAGCACCAAGTTTTTTCTATTACTACCCCTAAACAACCAGGGTAACTTTTTGTAAAACCTAATCCAAAACTGGATCAGGATGTTAAGTTGGTTGTGATTAAGGTCACCAAAATAACTCAGGCACAAAGCATGCCATAGAGCTAAAATAGCGTAGAAACCCTTTTTAACTACCGGGGCATTGCTGTACACACTTTGATATGCCGACAGCATACAAATGTGCCCACCAATATTGTCTCCTCTCGAGTGTGCATCTCGCGCATCTTTTCGCGCCAAGCCAAGAGCCTCTGGAGCTCTCTGCCACAAGGCTTCATTTGTAGTCATTGTGACCCCTAGCCACCTTTGAAGTAGGACAGTTAGAATTAATGTATTAGCCGAAAATTAATTTTAATTGTCATGAAAAAGAAATATGAACATTTGAAAGATACAGAGCGATTTGTCATCGAAACTCTGTATCAAGCTGGTACGCT
>JAPLZY010000003.1 GCA_026394775.1 Candidatus Zambryskiibacteriota bacterium | reverse complement strand
GGAGGATCATGAAATGTCTTGATTACAAGACTCCTGGAGAAGTACTCAAACAACATCGGAGACGAAAAAAGAAGCTGTGACGCTTCCTTCTGTGGAGAAATTAGTTTGTATTTAAATTCGAATTGAGAGTTGTGGGTGCCTGAGTTACTTAAAGAAACTGTACAATATTTTTACATTTTTTACAACAGAAAACCGCCTCACCCGAGACTGCAATGAAGCGATCTCTGTAGATGAAGCGGGTTGGTTAGAAAATCATTTTGAGTCTCTGTTCCACTGAACTGGAGACTCCTTGGATGAACACCACATCACCACTTTTGTTTGCTTCGATGAACGCTTTGACGGGGCCCATGAAGGTGGTGAATGGGATGTTGAAGTCTCGGCAATCGAAATCGTAGCCAAAGACTCGGAAAGGAGCGTTGGGTTGTCTTTCTTCTTTCACACAACCGCACTTCTTGCCACTGACGTGGAGAGCATCGAGGAATCCCTTTTCTGCTCTTTGTTTGGCTGCCCACCAGAGCGGACTCTTGGCGAGTGGTTGCCATACGCTCCCGCACTCCATGCAATGAACGTTGTATCGAACTTCCGGTTCAACTCCTGCTTTTCCCATATGATTTTTTCTCCTCAAAGAACTTTCTTTTTGAATTTCCAGAATCATCTCGCGAATTAAAATCAATTCGTGAGTCTGAATACTGGAGCCGAGCTTTCCCGAAGGATTGCTCGGCTCTATTTTTTGAAACTGTAATGAACTACTTCTTTTTCTGCGGAAGCTTGAAGAACGCACCACCCTGACCGAAGTTCTTGTCGACGACCCGCTTCGTTTCGTTCACCGTGCGGTGAAGAAGTTGACGAATGCGACCAGGAACCCGACCTTTGCCGACGAGGTGCCACTCACGTTCTGAGTTGGCATTGTCCCATCCGATTTCTCGAGAGTGAGCAATTCGTTCATCGAATGTCATTGTCGGTCCACCTTTGCGGGCGACTTCGAATGCATCCTTCAGATCGTACACAGCATCGTGCCGAACTCGGTCGGTAAAGCCGAAGTGGCTCCAGAGATAGATGTACTCTTCTCTGGCTTCACGAACAACTTTGCCCTTGTAGTCCTTCTCCTCTTTCGATCGGAAAACCACAACAGCGAAACAGAGCGGTACGACGATTTCTTCAGAGTCGTACGCCCCTTCGTAGCCCGAGATGTTGATCTGACCTTCGACATACATTGCGACCAAGTCGCACGGCAAGTCTTGAATGCCAGGACCATTTCCGCCGTCAAAGCGAGTCCGCCATCCACTGCAACCAGTCGGCGTGCACTGATAGCAGGAAGCTTCTTCTTCGTCTTGGTGGAAATGAGTCAGCATCGCTCCACCGATAGCCAGTTGGCTGTAGCTCGAGTGATGCATCATCACGGAGGGGTAGATACCCCGTTCGTTCGTATTCTTCATGTCAATTCTCCTTACCCCATCACAGGGTTGTTGATTTTCGTAACCTGCCATCACAGCAAGTTTTCTGGGTATATTATACACCACTTGATAGCATTTTGTCAAGCACTTTCTTTGGTTTCAAAAATAACCTTATATTTCAAGGCTTTTTATAGTTTTTCCACTTCACAGTCTCTCTCACATCACCACCAACTCAAATATGGCACTTTGGAATGCAGTCATCAGTTATCCACATCATTTTGTTAACTTCGATTTCGATCAAGCAGATACTAGTGTCAGTACAGTCTGCTCTTTGATTTTAAACAGCACGCGAAAAACTAAATAAAATCAAAAAATCCTCACCCTAAATTAAGAAATCTAGCACTACTCCGATACAAAAACGCATGGTATCACTTCATCGCTAGTTAAAAACAAAAGGAGGTTAAAATAAAAAACTAAATAAAAATACCACACTAAGAACCCTACAAAACGGTTTCTTTTTATTTATCTCAAGGTGTTTTTCTATACCTATCAAACACATAGATAAATTTTCAATTCTCTCAACAATTGGTCGAACGAATACAAGCATATTTCAAGCATAAATATAATTTAGATATTTCAGATGAGACAGCTCAAGAATATCTCAAATCATACACTGAGATGTTTGCTGTATTCGCGGAAAGCGGGAGTGGGAAATCTCCGCCCGAAACTCAACTGAGTTCGGGCGGGATGACCACCCCGCTTGAGAGACTCGATAAATAACTCACTTAATAATTAGTCTTTAATAACTCATTCAATGCCTTATTCAAAATTGATTCAATCAGGAAATTATGCAGAACTATACCAATACGAAAAAGAGCCTCAACCAAAGAGACTGCGAACAGTATTTACTCAAAGAAAAAAAGAGGAACTTACCATTGACCAGTCATTGCAAAAAAGACTAGACAATGTAGTCCGAGCACGCAGAAATTTCTTTCGTCTCATTCATACCAATCTTAAATCACATGACAAACCTATCTTCATCACGCTCACAACCGTCAATGAAAAATCTGTGGTTACTGCCTATACATATCTCACAGAATTTATCACCAGATTGCGAAAAATGTATGGTGCTGAATTCCGATACATCGCTGTACCAGAATATCAGAAAAGAGGTACTGTTCATTTTCACTGTATTTTCTGGGGTTTACCCATCATTGATATTTTTCAGGAGATTCCGTGGAGTGCATGGTTGAAAATAAAACCAAAAGTACATGAAAGATTTTTAGCATTTTGTAACGAACATAATTATGACTCAACAACAGCCAGAGGTACTCGTCACTTTCAACATCAATGGGCAAGAGGTTTTCTTGATTGTGTCCCCACCGACGGATCTCCTAAACTGGCTACGTACATGGCAAAGTACATGTTCAAAACAATGTCAGATAGACGTCTCTATCAATCAAAATCGTATGTCTGTGGTCGCAACACTCTGCGTCCAGTGTCGACGAAAATTAGTCCGTTTGATGACCTCATCAACCTCATTGTCGGAGACGAACCACCAGTCAAAGTAACCAAATATCAGTCATATCTTGGGGAATGCACCTATAGCGTGTATGACGACTCTCAAGTAACCAAAACAAAAAATGGAAACTAAAAAATTACATATTCATCCTTGTGGTTGCATTCATCTTCTCGATTATTTTTGTGGTGAAAAGCCGAACAAAACTGATACATACCAAATTGATTTCATAGAGTATCAGGATGTAGATGAATCGAAGCCAGATTTGTATTGTCAGGAATGTTTGCTATCCTTAATCAACGCTTCTGAGGAAGTAGAGAAAAAAGTTAAACTAAAATCATGAAATACATCATCTACTGCCGTAAATCCACTGATACCGAGGACAAACAGGTCATGTCTTTGGATTCTCAAGAAGCTGAAATGCGAGAGATTGCAGAGAAAAATAATCTTGATGTATTAGAAATCATGCACGAGAGCAGATCGGCTAAAGCTGAGGGTCGTCCTGTCTTTAACAAGATGATAGACATGATTAAGAAAGGCAAAGCTCAAGGAATCATCTGTTGGAAACTCGATCGTCTTGCTCGTAATTTTATTGATGGTGGAAAAATAATTGATTTACTTCAACGTGGTGTCATTCAAAAAATTCACACCTTTGAGGGTGTGCATCTGCCAACAGATAATGTCATTTTGATTGCCGTCAATTTCGGTCAAGCCAATCAAATGATCAGAGATTTAAGCAGTAATGTAAAACGTGGCAATCGTGCAAAACTTGAAAAAGGAGAATGGCCTAATCATGCACCACTTGGATATGTAAATGATAAAGCGACAAAGACAGTGAAGATAGATAAAAAGTTTGCTCCGTACATTGTGAGAGCCTATGAACTATATTTAACTGGTGGAAACACTCTCGAACAAATCACAAAAGTTTTGTATGACGAAGGACTTCGTACAAAAACTGGTGGCATGTGTCGATCAAATCAGATACACAGATTTTTTATCAATCGTTTTTACTGTGGGATGATGGAACGTGATGGAAAAATATATGAGGGAAAACACAAAGGAATCGTCTCTATAAAACAATGGAATGACGCTCAAGCAATTTTGCACGGTCGTGCTCATCCACATCCAAAAAAATATTTTTATTCTGCTCAAGGATTTCTCAAATGTGAACATTGCGGGTGTGCGCTAACCGTTGACACTCGCAAGGGACACAAGTATTACTACTGCACCAATGGCAAAGGTATCTGTGATGAGCATAAAGGATATATGCGATCTGAATATGTTGATACATCCCTCTCTGAAATGTTTAAAGTCCTTGCTTTTGACAAAGAAACTATTGAGATTTCCTATGAGGCATACAAGGAGTTGAATACGGGTAAAGCAACCTATGTGGATACCAGTACCGACAACCTCCTTAACGAGCTACAAGGGCTTTCAGAGAAAGAATCCCTCCTTGTAGATAGTTACACTGCTCAAGTCTTGAGAAAGGATTTGTATGAGCAAAAAATGCTTGAGATTGAGAACAAGAGAACCGAACTCAAGAAACAACTGAAAAAAGTTCAGCTTAAAGGTGCTGTATCCGCCGAAGCTATCGAACAGATCAAAAAAGTTTTTTTAGACGGCAACCAAGCCTCAGAAAAGTATTTGACTCTTGATGAGTACGAAAAGAGAAAAATGCTAGAACAGTTACTCTCGAACGCAACATTCAAAAACAAATCCGTGGCTCAATATCTATTCAAAAACCCATTTATGCTATTGGCAAATACACCTAAAAACAGTGATTTACCGAGACTGCTGCCAGACTTGGAATCGAACCAAGATTACCGCTTTCAGAGAGCGAGGGCCTACCTTTAGCCGATCTGGCAAATATTAATACTTTCGAAACTCTATCACATCAAGAAACTTGAACACCTCGGCTTTTCTCGATAAATGGATCATATTCTTACTTTTATGAGGATGGAATCCTAATCGAGAAACCAATGTAAACACATTTTCTAACATAGACTGATTACTGTTTGAAAACTGAACTTTATAAATGCATGTTGGCACATGAACCGAATGGGACCCCTCTACCTCATACAAACCCCTGAGGTACCTTACTATATAATTTTTTTTGACTAAAATCCAGTCCGGGACCATGATGACAAGGTCTTTTCTAGCTCCTGCAGCTATCCCTAAACAACTCCCAATATACTTTTCATATAATCCAATTCGTATACTATTAGACTGATTACTTGCACGCACATATGCTTTTTTACCAAAAACTTTATAAACCAAATCAGCATATCTATGAACAAAACCTGGATTATTTAAATTTGATATAATCCGCAATTCTTCGGTACGTAAATATTTACACACATGGCCGTCTCCTAGGGTCACCCCTATTAGTTCTGCTAAATCTCCATTCTTTTTTAATTCAACATATTTTGATTTAATCTTCCCTTCCAACTTCATTTTATCCCTCCAAACTTTAAAATTATCGAACTTCCTCAATTTCATAGTATCCGATATTTTTTTAACTAAAAAATCAATTAATTTAGTTTTACCTTTATTCCAATTAGATGGCATAGGAAAATTATATCATAATTTCCTACCATTAGACGACAACCGCTACTGTACCTGTGGAAAAAGTTCTATTTCTTCTTTTTTTAGAAGAGCAGTCAATTGGTTGAAATAATCAAACACAAGAGAGTCAGCATTTGCGATTACATCTCTCTTTTTTGTAATAACTTGTTCAAGGGTAATACCTTGTTTTTTCCATGAATACCCTCCATCCAGATACACCGCAATAGTTGGCTGTATTTTATCGAGTGCATATACAAAGCGAGCTTCTTTATCTTCTTTTGCTTCAAACTTGTTCAGTGCTCCGATAAGCTCAGGAAACTCTGGGAATTCTTTCTCTATACGCAAAAGTGCCTCATGTTCTCTCACCTCTTTTGTGGCATGAGCATTCTGATCGGTACTATATGCATCTGTATCTCCTGCATAGGTTTCTACGAGATCGTGTGCAAGGGCATAGAGCATCACTTTCCCTACATCAAGATCTAGTTTCTCACTCGCAATGATGTACCCTGCAGTCAAAGCCAACACACAGCAATGCTCAGCATCATTTTCATCTCTCTTCAATCTTTCAAGGTAGAGGGTACGCTCAACCATACGAAACTGAGCAATGAATTCTGAGAACTTGAGGAGATTTTGAAGAGATGGGTTATTCATATACTTTATGATCGCCAATTGATAAAAATGCGACTATATTTTTTGATTCAAAAACACATGCAATTCGTATCTTATAGTTTACAGAAAAACTCCATCTACCTTTGAGTGGACCATGGAGTTTATGCAACTTCAACCGCTTATGATTTTCTTTATTCTTAAATAATTCTATCTTTTCAATAACTTCATCCTGCAAGCTTTTTTCTAAATTCTTATACTGGCGAACGAAACTTGGAAGGTAGATAATGTCTATCATATTTTTTATATTTTTTTTGCAAGCTCACGAAGATCACCTCGCATACCAAGACCTTGTGCAAGTTCTCGTTCAGCTCGCAAAACAGCATCAACCGCTTCATTTTCTGCTAGTTGAAGAAGGGCTTTTCGAACAGCATCTGCTTTATTGTTAGCACGACCATTCTTGACCATGTTTTTTATGAATTTCTCCAAATCTGGAGTTAGTGGTACTGAGATTGTAGTCATACAATTGTATTATAATTTAATATGATATTATCATACTTTTTTAGAACTTCTTTGTCAACAAAACATCTTTATTTACTTATTTCCACTAGCTTCGAGTGAAATAAGAGAGCAATCTCTCTTATTTCCGAGATGTGACGTCGAAACAAAAGGTTAATACCTTTTATTTCTTCCCCTTCAATACTGCTTCAATAAATGCGGTAAACAAAGGATGCGGATACAAAGGGCGAGCCTTGAGCTCTGGGTGGAATTGAGTCCCAAGGAAAAACGGATGTACGTCTTTTGGAAGTTCTGCGATTTCCATTAGCCGTCCATCTGGCGATGTACCTGAAAAGACGAGGCCTTTTGCTTTGATTTCTTCTACGTATTCTGGGTTCACCTCATATCGGTGTCGGTGACGTTCGTTGATTGTTTCTGCACCATAGGCTTTGTGAGCATGAGTACCTTTCAAAAGTTTTGCTTCATAAGAGCCCAGACGCATGGTCGCACCATACTTCCCTTCTTCGAGGTTTTTCTTTTGCTCAGGCATAATGTCGATGACCACATGAGAAGACTTCGGATTGATCTCTGCGGTGTGCGCATCGCTCCAACCGAGCACATTGCGAGCGTACTCGACAACCATAAGCTGCATGCCGTAGCAAAGGCCAAAATACGGTATCTTGTTTTCTCGAGCATAGCGTATAGCCATGAGCACTCCTTCGATCCCTGATTCACCAAAGCCTCCTGGCACGATAATACCATCATATCCCGAGAGATCTTTTACTTTCTTTGGATCTGCCTCATATTCTTTTGAATTGATCCATGTAAGCTCTGGCTTTACTCCTTTCCAATAACTTGAAAACTTGATCGCCTCGATCACTGAAATATAGGCATCTGAAAGAACGAAATCTCCAGTGTCAAAATATTTCCCTACCACCGCAATCCTCAAAGTCTTTTTTGTATTTTTAGACACATCAACAAATTTCTTCCAGTCAGCCAGTGCATCACCTTTAACCTTTGCTCGCATATGAAATGCTTTGAGGATCATGTCCCCTATCTTATCTTTTTCAAAGTTAATAGACACATCGTACACACTTGAAATATCAGGTGCCGAGATCACATTATCTACCGCCACAGAACATGCAATAGCTATCTTTTCTTTTCGTTTGTAGTCTAGAGGATGGCTCCCTCGAGCAATGATAATGTCTGGTTGCACTCCGTATGAGTTTAGCTGTCGGACTGCATTTTGTGTTGGTCTGGTTTTCATTTCTCCCAACACTCCTGGTACTGGAAGATACGATACCATGACGAATATCACATCTTGAGGGTTTTTAATTTTCAATACACGTGCCGCTTCTATGAAAAGAATATTTTGATAATCGCCAATCGTTCCTCCGATTTCAATGAGTGAAATATCTGAATCGTGACTTTCAGCAGAACGCTTCCAGCGACGAGTGATCTCTTCAGTAATATGGGGGATCGCTTCTACGCATTTACCTCGGTATCCTAGGTTTCTTTCTTTTTCAATTACATATTTATACACCATACCCGATGTAATATAGTCATCGGGCCCAAGGTTTACATTCATAAATCTCTCATAGTTACCCATATCCTGGTCAGTCTCAAGGCCTGAGTCGAGCACAAATGTCTCTCCGTGCTCTGTAGGGTTCATGGTACCCGCGTCTACATTTAAATAAGGGTCAACCTTGATAGGGTTGACCTTAAAGCCTTTATTTTGAAGGATCTTACCGATAGATGATGACGCAATACCTTTACCGACTCCTGACATTACTCCCCCGACGACGAAAATGTATTTATGTTTTTTCTGTTTTTTGTTCTTATCCATGATAGTTAATTATACGAAAACTATGCGAATGATTACGAATGGCTACGAATAATGCAAATAGCCTTCATCTTATTCGTATTCATTCGTAAGTTTTTCATTCGTATATTATATTTTTAAATGCTTGCGAACCGCAAGAAAACTAGAGAGCGCTCCAATGAAAGCACCTGAGAAGATAACAATAAAGAAGATCTGAGCGAAGTTGGTTATATAGTATGAAAACACATTGAGTCCGACGAAAAATTCTGCCGTAGCATTACCAAGCCAGAGAGTGATCGGGAAAAACAGAATAAGGGTAATAAAGCCTGAAACCATGCCGTAGATAGCACCAGAGACAACAAATGGACCTCTGATATACATACGGCTCGCACCTACAAGGCGCATCACTGAGATCTCATCCCGTGACATAAATATAGCGAGTCGTATGGTATTAAATGTAATAAGGATAGACACACAAACCAAGAAGAGTGTGACAATAAAGCCAAGACGGTTTGCCGAATTTATCATCTTGGTCAATGTATCAATCGCTGTTTTGTTTTGATAATAATTTACCTTGTCGATAAGTGTAGTACCGTCTTTAGAAAGAGTGTTTTTACTTTTCAAAAACTCAGCAATGCCTTCGTATTGAGAAGGTTCTTTTGCTCGAATATTGATGGATGCGCCCAAAGGGTTTTGACCGAGCTCATCGAGCGCTTGGAGAGTAAACTGATCGTCCTGGTGTTTACGACGAAAATCAGCCAATGCATCAGCTCTAGAAACATACTCTACTGGTGTCTTTACCTCAGGGAGCGATTCGAGGGATTTTGCGAGCGCAAGGATATCTTCTTCAGGTGCTGTGCGCACAAAATACACATTGATATCAACTTTGTTTTTGATCTCTTCGAGTGATGCGTTTAAAATGGCACTCAGGAAAATAGTGGTCGTGATAACAAACAATGTAATAACCATCACTAAAACAGAAGAGACGGACACAAAGCCGTTTCTCCAAAAACTAAAGAAACCTGAGCGCATTATTCTTTTGGTAGATGTCCACATCATATAATTGAAGTTAATTTATTCGTATTCATTCATAAGTTTTTTATTCGTATATTCGTATGTTTACCTAAATTATATATTTACCATCTTTGTCGTCTCGGATAATCCGGCCGTCTTCCATAGTGATCACACGCTTACCCAAAGAGTCGATCACCCCTTTGTTATGAGTTGTAAGGACCACAGTCGTCCCGAGGTCGTTGATCTTTTTCAAGATCTGCACAATGTCATATGTGTTTAAAGGGTCCAGGTTTCCTGTTGGCTCGTCTGCAATAATAACATCTGGCTGGTTTACAATCGCACGAGCGATAGCTACACGCTGCTTTTCTCCACCTGAAAGCTCTCCGGGGAAATTCCAGATCTTTTTACCCAAGTCCACCAAGTCGAGTACGTGAGGTACGTCTGACTCTATCTCTTCATCAGTTCTTCCTGCAGCCTCCATTGCAAATGCAATATTTTCGTACACAGTCTTGTACGGAAGAAGTCGGAAATCCTGAAACACCACTCCCACCTTTCGACGGAAGTCATTAATCTCATGCTTTTTTAATTTATGAATATCAGTCGACTCAAAAAATATTTTTCCTTCAGTTGGTCTCTCTTCGGCGAGAAACATTTTAAGCAATGTGGTTTTTCCTGCACCAGAATGTCCCACAATAGATACAAACTCGTTTGGTTCGATAGTAAAAGAGATATCCTGCAAAGCAACAGAATTGTCAGGGTAGATTTTCGAGACATTATCGAAATAAATCATCCCTCTAGTATACCGCAGATAGAGGTCGGGAGCAAAAGTTCTACTATAGAGACTTTTCAGCTTCTAAAAACTCATCAATCTCACCATCAGTAAGGATTTTATCCACATTTCCAGTCTCTACTCCGGTACGATGGTCTTTGACCATTTTGTATGGGTGTAGTACGTATGAGCGAATTTGGTTCCCCCATTCGATTTGAGTGGTCTTTGAAATATACATTCCTTTTTCTTTTGCAGTGCGTTCTTTTTCGAGTTGAGTATATATTTTTCCATACAAAATCTTCATTGCCTGTTCTTTGTTTTGTGCCTGAGACCGTTCATTGTCACTAGCTGCTGCAAGACCACTTGGAATATGCACCACGCGCACTGCAGTTTCTCTTTTGTTTACATTTTGTCCTCCAGGACCAGACGAACGTGAGAGCTCAACTTTAATATCGGACTCAGGAATATCAAGCTCTTCTACTTTTTCGAATTTAGGAATAACTTCAACCATTGAAAAAGAGGTGTGTCGTTTTGCATTTGCATTAAAGGGAGATATGCGAACAAGACGGTGTACCCCTGACTCATTTTTTAAAGTACCATAGACGTTTTTGCCGGATATTTGAATAGTGACATTTCGGTATCCCCCATGGTCATTTTCATTTTGATGTACAAAATAAACACCAAAACCTTTGTTCTCTGCATATTTAAGATACATATGTAAAAGCATAGCCGAAAAGTCTTCAGAGTCATCTCCTCCTGCGCCAGAAAATATAGTCATAACCGCATCCCCAGCGTCGTATTTACTTCCCCCTTCAATGAGCACTTTGAGCTCTGCTATACGTTTGATACTTGCCTGGGCCTTGTCTTTGTCAGACCAGAAATCAGGCAAAAGCATTGCCTCTTCGAGCTCCATTTGTTCTTTGATGAGACTTTCTTTCAGTTCTTCTTTAGATGGCTGCATGGAGAAAAGTATAGCAGAAATGGCTAATTTTGGTATAGAAAAACCGCTCATAGGTACCTGCACAAATCCTTCGGAGGAAAAAAGTCAGGTGCCTTAAGCGGTTTCTTTGAACCAGGTTGGTGTATGTCCACCTGGTTCAGCACGTCAGACTATACCCTATCATACACAGTTTATTCTGTCAAGCATTTACAAAAGTTGGATAAATGTTTCAATCTTATTATTGATCCCGGAGAAACTTTTCTATCGAGTCATCTCCTGGGAAATCAAACTCTGTGATGCTGCCTTCTACCGGATTAGAATCTATTAGCAAGTGGTAAAGTGCGATTGTATTAAAACCTGGGTATTTTTTACTTAGTTCTTCAGCTTTTTTATTTCTCATCTTCTGAAAACCCCCTGGATCACTCACAACCAAATCCATCATTATTGCTTCTAATTCACCCATGATCACTTCATTACTTTTTGGTTCTCCTTCCATTTTTTTTATTTATATTTAATAGTAAGTATAGTATATCAAAAAAACTGCTATTTTTTATTTTGAGCCGCTGTCGGGAATCGGACCCGAGACCACCCCCTTACCAAGGGGGTATTCTACCACTGAACTACAACGGCTAACTGATTATTAAAAATCTTGCACGACAATCACTATAGCATATATTTAAAAACCTGAAATTAGTTTGCAAATGAGTTAACTACGCTATTTTTCTTTTGTACATCTAGAGTAAAGCGATATTCTGAGTTGATAATTTTGTGTGTTTGCATTGAGAGAGGAAGAACTTCTACCAGCGACACTGTAGCAGATCCAAATGCAGTGATCTTATCTAGTTCAATTACTTTAGTTGTAGTACCAGTAGCACCTACAAATTCTCCACTTACTATCGTAGTCCCCGCCCACGCACACTTAGCATTGGCAGGACATCGACTGTCTGACTCGACCCGAGTGAGCTTGAGTGAAAAATCAGCAAACCGTAAAGTTTGCCCGAGTCGAACATTTTTAACTTCACCATACGTAAGAATATTTGGTCGCATGACAACTGGTGTCGTGGTAGCCGTACTTTGATCCGGCATGTAGTCAGGAAGAGGGACAGGCTTTTCTCCTTTAAAAAAGACTGATAAGAGTAATGCACCCACCAAGATACAAGCAGCTATAATTATGTATGTTTCTTTCATTGAAATGCATTATATCATAAACACACAAGAAAAACGCCTGAAGGCGTTTTGCTTGTGCGACCTGGTGGATAAGATGAAAATCAAAATTAGAACCTACCAGAAACTTACGGTAGATCTCTAAGCCTCGCTGCTTCCTGGTCCATCCTCTCCGCAAGTTCATTATTTCCTTCTGGATATGCCATATCTCTGGCATCGAGGAATGCTTCATAAGCTCCATCAAAATGAGAAGCGGTCAGTAGAATTTCTGCTTTATGAATATGAACACGAAGAGAATCTGCACTATTTCGGCAATAACTTTCAAGATCATCTATATACCGGACTAATAGTGAAAAATCCTCAGGGTTTCTAAGTAAAGAGTCGATCACCCCAATACGACTGGGAACTTCTTGATTTGGAATTCCTTCATTCATCATAAGAGTATACCATAAAAGCTCTCCCGAAGCTTTTTTTCGGCACGCGTAAATGCCCTTTCGGGCATTTGTTGGTGTGACCTGGTGGATGAAGTCAGAACTGCGATAATAATTTCAAAAACAGCTCATTTCCATCAGTTTCCTCTACAAAATTTTCTGGGTGGAACTGAATTCCAAATATAGGTAGATCTTTATGTTTAATCATCTCAGGACCATCTTCAGATATTGCAAGGACTTTAAAGACTTCTGGCAACTGATCCACCACCCACCTATGACTCTCATATACTTTTATTACTCCTGTTCCCAGACTTTCATCTAAAACCCGAACTTCATACAGCCCTTTTTTACCTTCAGGCAACTCTTTGAGTGAGGCGCCGAAAGCCAAAGCGATAAGCTCATAACCGAAGCAAATTCCAATAACTGGAATTTTTGTATTTTTTATAAAACTTATTTCTTTTTCAAACTTATCTTCATTACCTATCAATTGATACTTACTCCCTCCGGATAAAATTACCAAGTCAAAATTATTTGTATCCGCATCAAAATCATCATATGTGTGAGTTATTTCATCTCCAGGAATAAGTAACTTAAGCTTATTTAAAAGTGTTGTTCCATTATCTATGAGTAAAATTTTCATATTCAAAGTATATCAGTTCTTACAATCAATCAGTATACAGAAAAAGAACCATATTTCTATGGTTCTTTTTCCTTGCGCGGACTAGTGGATGAAGTGAGAACCAGGATTAAGGAGTATGATGGCTACATTTTCATAGCTTGAATCGAGGAAAAAGCCGAATCAGTAACTTTATAAAGTTATCGATATTTACTAAACTTTATAAAGTTTACAATATCAAATATCTCGTTCCTCTCCCCTTACCGATGCGCTTCACTTTACCAATTTCAACAAGCCGTTCGAGCGATTTACGGACAGTCGGCATGATAATCCCCGTTGCCTTTACGATTTGAGCTGGACCTGCCTCTTTGACAGAAGAAAGATAGTCCAAAACCTCGTTTTGTTTTGGAGACATATTGTCCTCGTGGTTTTCTTCTTGTGCAAGAGTTATTGATTTCGTTGCTTGCTCTTTCACAACTGACAGGAAAAAATTGAGCCACGGTCCGATACTTTCGTTTTCAGTTTTGAATGTCGCCTGTGATGAGCGTAATGCGAGATAATACTCGTCCTTACGCTTCTCAACAATCTGTTCGTGCGACACATATTCCATAAATGAATACCCCAATTGAAGCAATAACATATTCGTCAGTGTGCGTGAAAGACGCCCGTTACCATCTTCAAATGGGTGGATTTTCAGAAACTCAATAATAAAGTTAGCGATGATGAGAAGTGGATGGAAACGCTCTTTTTCGAATGCTTGTTGTGTCCACTCAACAAGCTCGTTCATTTCTTTTGGCGTGAGATATGCTAATGTCGTCTCAAACATTATTTGAGCAACATTTCCTTTATCATCTAAGATGCCAACCAGATTTTCTTTGCGTTTATACTCACCTCGATGCAAATCATCTTTCGTAGAGTACTTGAGTAATTCTTTATGGAGGGATTTGATGAGACTTTCGCGTAAAGGCAAATTTTTGTAAATGATCGGTATGGAGCTAATCGCGAGACAAAAATTACCAGCTCTCATTCTTGTTCATCGTCAACAACTCCTCGATCAATGGATAGAGAGAATTGAAACATATTTAAATATTCCAAAGCTTCGTATTGGCAGGTTTTCAAGTACAAAAAAGAAGATTGGGAAAGAAATTACAGTCGGATTATTACAGAGTTTTGGCCGATACAAAAATATCCAAGAATTGAGTGATAAGTTTGGTACGATTATTATTGATGAATGCCATCATATTCCTGCAAAAACATTCCGTGAAGTTATTACTCATCTCAATCCTCGATATCTGTATGGTCTGACAGCAACACCGAAACGCAAACACAACGATGAAAAATTAATTTACGTATATATTGGCGACATTCTTGCAACCCTGAAAGAGAGCGGAGTAACTGACGATACTGAAGGTGAACAAAAACCAAAAAGTATTTCAGTGGTAGTGGAAGAAACAAGTCTAGAAATACCCTTCAAATGGAAAACTGATCATTTTAACCTGCTAGCAAAGATAATTTGCTTTGATACAGAAAGAAATAAGTTAATAGTGAATGATATTCTATCCGAAATTCAAAAGGAAAATAAAGTGCTTGTGTTAAGTGAGAGAAAAGAGCATTTGGAAATCCTAGAACTATACCTCAAAGGTCAATGTGAAATAATTACCATATCCGGAGATGATTCAATACCCCAGCGAACATCAAAAATAAAGCAGATTCAAGATGGACACTACCAAGTCATTCTTTCGACGGGTCAATTTTTTGGAGAAGGCTTGCATGTACAAAATATAAATTCTCTTGTGCTTGCTTTTCCATTTTCATTTGAAGGAAAGCTCGTTCAATACATCGGACGTCTTTTACACAGCACAGACCCAAAATTAGTATTTGATTATAGAGATATAAAAATAGATTTTCTTGATAGACAATTTAAACAAAGACAGAGATACTGTGATAAACTCAAGAAAGCACGGTGATAATTCCTTTTTTCTTTGCTTTCTTGTAATCTTCCTTAAAGTTACGGGTCATATGCCTGCCGAAAATTATATTATTTACTTGTAAAATTCCATCATATATAATCTGACCTTTAAACGGCAAAAACACTGCTTCCATATAAATAGGAAGTGGCATCAAACAAAACATGTCTTCAAAACTACTTTTTAAAGATGATACGGCATGCGCACGAGGCGGGTTATTGCTATCCAAAAACATTCCCTGGGTATCTGTGTATTCCATAAGAAAAAATTTACCTTTCAAAAAATGTTTCCATTCCCTGACAATCTCAAGTTCTTTATCTGAAAAATTATGTGGATTTTCCTTTATAAACTGATCAAAAATATCTGTATTTTCATATAACCTTGTTCGGAATTCATTTACAATATCCAGAGACAGTTTCCGAAATGTCTTCCAGTTTTTAGGTATGTTTTTCATACCTAATTTTTCACCAGCATACATCATCAAAGATGGGTGAAGTTTATAGAACAAATCGATATCTTTTTTTGTAAGGAATTTGTTTTTCATTTTAGTACCAAAATCTCTTTAATTATACGTATTCTTAAATGAAAATTCTATGTCTTCATCGGAAGGATCTGGGACGCCTCGCAGTCTGTCCCATACTAGAGATGCAGCGAGCACATAAGAACATGGATTTTTATTTTTTTCACGCACATCATCTACACAAGAACACTTCCATGAAGGAACACCTATTCTGCTAAATCCAAGCCATATTCTATATGCGTCGTCTCCTCCGACACAAGATGCCGTACCCCGTTGATTTATTTCCATATGATTTTTCTCCATATAATCAATAGCTTCTTTATAGGTAGGAATATCTGATTCATAGATTGCAAGACGGAAGAAAGAAAAAGCCATATATTCAATTATATGGTAATCGGCAAAAATAGAAAACTTGTAGAAAAGGAAATAAATCGGTTGGAACCAGAAAATAACCAAGGTACATTAGACAAAAAGACGCTTTCGCGTCTCTCCGTCCAATATTGCGCGGCTGACCGGACTCGAACCGGCGACCTCTAGCGTGCACTGATCCACTATTTTCATAATGGCGTGGACTATATCTTCACCGTAGACTTAAAAAGTCCTTAGGTGCTTCGGTATCTAGTCTCTACGGCGCCCTCTATCTGTCTTATGGTTATTAGGACAGTGAATAAGAGGTTCCCACGGTGTTCGCATATCCTTTACAGGACTTAGCCTTCACCGTTATCCCAAAGAGTTTCAATGTATCATTTCGACACAAAGCTGCATGTTTGTCTACAGGCCAGCGCTCTAACCAGCTGAGCTACAGCCGCAATTTCTTATTTCGATTCTTGCGAACCTAATCTATTATACATAAAATTGTATAATTTCAAAGAGTTTTTTGCTTTGGTGTCGACGCCAGGATTTGCACCTGGGACCTCATCTTTATGAGTGATGTGCTCTAACTACCTGAGCTACGCCGACAATGTACTAACTTTCAGAGCTTTTATAAGACCTCTCATTTTGTATTTTAGCTGAGAACTTTTGGAAACAATCAAACGACAAACTCCAAAATAACTTTCATAATTCTCATACACCTTTTGTACTTTAGTGTCTACAAAATAAGGCTTTCTTATCTGCTCATCTCGCAATCTTAACAGATTTTTCCAAAAATTCAAGACCACCTTTATCCTCTTTTCATGAATCCTATTTATTTGAATTGAACATACAATATCGTCAGGCAAAACATCCATAGTCGAAATCAAAAAATTCTTCACCAGAAGTATCATCTCCGGGTCAGAATTTATAAACATAAATCGACTTGTGCTATCAGCTTTTGAACCTTCTGCCCAATATAAGGCCGTAGCCACCAAAACCAATTCTCTGTGTGAAAGATTTTTAATCAGTCTTTCACCAAAAACATTCGCTTCTTTTATAACCTCTTGCTTCTTTCTCTTGTTTACAGCAGCACCCATCATTCGACCTGTAGTAAGCAACTCATTTCGATCATTCAACAATGCATTAACTTGGTCTTGAGTCAAAACCACATCTTCACACCATACACTAACAGTGCTTTTTGCCACGGATAATTTTCGTGCAATTTTAAGCAAAGACAACCCTTTTTTTCGCATTTCCCGTGCTTTTAATTTTTCTTCGAACTTGGCCATATATGACATTATATCATAGGTTCGAATATATCAATACTTATATTTTACTGCACCCCATTCAACTTCTCTCGAGTCTTTGGTCCTGTTTGTCCGTATCCTGCTTCCCCACTTTTTGCAATACCGTATTTCACTTGGAAACGACCCACCGCTCTTTGTGTTGCGGGGCCAAAATATCCTGAGACTACTCCTTCTGGATAGAGCACTTTATCTTTTGAAAGGAATTTCTGTAGCTCGGTCACGTCAGTATTTTTCGTTCCCAACCTAAGAAGTTTACTGAATATGAATACTGGGGAAGCACTTTTTACTCCACCAGTAAGAGTAGTGGCTGACGCAAGAGATGTCGCCAATGTTTGAGTTTTCTCTATTACCTGTCCTTTAGCCAAGACAGTTATTGAAGTCTTCATTGTATTGATCCCATCAAACCCACCACCTGGAAGCTGTGGGTACAGGGTAAAGAATGCAGTCTTTTGACTGGTTCCTGTATTAATAAAAGAGAGTAATACATTTGAATTTGGTGAGTAGCTTTCCCCAATCTTACCGCATGCCAAAGGGGCAGTGGTTGTACTTGTCACAAAATATACAGAGAGGCCTTCTACACACTCCACCTTAAATGTCACAGCACTTGTGTATTTTGTAGTCCACAGGAGTGTCATATTGTCGTCTGATACAATGCGCGGAGGAGTTGCGACAAATGTAAGTAGCTGTGTGGGAGTGATTTTGTCCGAAACCACATCAAGCACCAGTGACTCAGAATGTATCAGGTCATAAGCTCCTTCTGAAACGTACGGTAAAAGTGTAATTTTCACTGACGCTGTGTCTATGTTTCTGTTCTTAAATAAAAGACTGACATTTGAGTTTGGGCCTTGCTTGGTTGCAAAAACCAACTGACCACACGGAAGCGCAACACCTACGCTATCTTGAAATACAGTTATTCCTTCAACACATGCAATCTGAATGTTTACCCCATCAAGCTCTGGTGCGTTCCATGTCAGTGTTGTTGTTGCAAGAGACTTAGTTGTAGTTGCGCTTGCAGAAAAAGTGCTGATCGGGTAAGGCATGGTTGAGAGAGTGACCGATCGACTCTGACCTATAGAAGTATCAGCTCCGGACGAATCTTTTGGGTAAAGCGTAAACGTAACTGTTTTTAGAGTACCGCTTGTGTTTACCACAAAAAAACCCAACGAATCACTCGACTGTCCTGAGATCGAAGTTTTGGTATCACACGGGAAGATACTTCCGTCTTCTTTTTTTACTTTTACACCAGAGACACAGCTCACCAAGAGAGATGCTCCCTGGGCATCCTGAGCAGTCCAAGACAGAGAAACAAGTTGGCCACTTGAGGCATTTGAGGGAGATACAGTGTATGAAGAGAGTGTAGGAGTGGCAGCGGATACAGGAGAAGCGAATAAAATAGTAATAAAAAGAGCAAAAAATATTTTATAGTTCATATGTAAAATAGTATACCATGACTTGCATATGGCATAAAAAACCTATACTATAAATGTACAGCGGGGTAGAGAAGTAGTATCTCGGAAGGCTCAATCGTATGGGCCCCTTGTAGAGAAATCAACAAGAGTGCATTCGTCAAATTCGGAGAAACCCCTTATGCTAATGATTAAATTAACATAGAGGCAATTCCGAGCTAAATTCAATAGAGCTTTCGAGTTTTATTGATAAATGTGTAGAGACTAGATGGCGAACTCCTTACCTTTTAAAGCGATTTAAAAAAAGGAGATGGTATAGTCCAGACCGCAAATTTCCAGAGTGCATATTCTGAGAAGCAGTGAAAACTGTAGTGGTAAGCATAACCTTCAGGCCCGCGTGCAATTCGCGGCCCCGCAACAAGTACAGAAAAACCCCGAAAGGGGTTTTTCTGTACTTGCTGCGGGAGCATATTTCTGATTATTCGTAGCTTTACACAAACGCAAATTCCTTAAACACCGCTTCAAAGAGTCCGATTACTCGTTTAGCTTCGCGTTGAGTAAGCATGAAAGAAGGGTCGTGTGCAATCTGGTTTCTAATCTTATGTGCCTCCCAAGCGAGATCAAGTGTATTGAAGTCACTCTTCTCTATCCCTTTTAGTTTTTCACCAATAGAGTCCCCTCCCAAATTCATTGTATTTAAAAGTTCAGAGAGCATTATATCTGCTTCTATCACCGCAAGTCGCCATTCTGATTCGTTTTGAGATTCCACATACGACAATACTCGATCCCAATTTTTATTCAACGACACAGGGGTGATCTTTGCTTCTTCTGGACTACTGTAGAGTTTAAGCCGAGTATTATTTCTCACTTGCCCTAGATTGTAAATAACATAGACTACAGCCACAAGAAGGATAATAGCAACAAGCCATAAAAAGAGACGCACCCAAAAGACAATCCCTAAAAGTTTTAAGAGAAATGCGGAAAAGAGAGAAGCTTTACTTCCTGGTTTAATATACCGAAGCGCATCTTCTTGTACCCACCCATCAACACCTTTATCAAAATCAATATACCAATATCTCACAGAGTTTACTTCCACAGAACCTTCAGTTACTTTTCCTTCTGCTCGTTGTTTCTGAGTCCCTATTTCATCACCTCCTGGAGCATTAAAAACCTTTGTACTCTCACGCGCCACCAGAGCACGGCCTCCAAGTGGATTGAGCACCGCAGGAAAAGGTCGTGTGTACGAACCAAGTAAACCTTCGACACTTATTTTTTTAGAAAAATCACCAGACAAAAAATTAGTAGCCGAAGCAAAAACACCGCCCAAGAGAGTCGTTATGATAAAGAAAAAGAAAAGGAGTTCTACTATTTCACGTCCAGGATTTTTCTGTTCTGGAGCTTTCTCCTCTGTCTTTGGCTTTGAATCCCCTTTTGGTTTATCATCTTTTGGTTTTTCGTCGGCCATTGGAATGGAAGTTAGATATTAGGAGTCAGAATAAAGAATAACATTATTATACAAGAGTTTTCATATTTGAGACAAGGCTGCACTTATAGAATTTTGTCTTTGATGGTCCCCATCTAAATTCAAAACCCAGATGGGGACCATCAAACAATTACTCACCTAAGAAATCTTTACCGGCTTTAAATAAATACTTCTCACCCATGTGAGTTGCCATAAGCTGAATACCTAAAGGAAGGTCTATACCATCTACACTTGTTGTGCCAGATGGAACAGAGAGTGCAGGAATACCGACAATGTTTGCAGTTACAGTAAAGATATCGGCAAGGTATGCAGAAAGTGGATCTTCTTTTTCTCCCATCTTCCATGCAGGTGCCGGAGTGGTGGGTGTGAGAATAAGATCAACAGATTCGAATGCTGTTTTAAATTCCTCTTGCATTAATGAGCGGACAATCTGAGCTTTACCATAAAATGCATCATTATAACCTGCAGAAAGCACGTAGGTACCGAGCAAAATTCTTCGACGCACTTCTGCACCAAACCCTGTTCCTCTGGTCTTCATATAATCTTCTAGCAAATCCTTTCCGTCAACATGGAGTCCAAATTTTACTCCATCAAATCGCGCCATGTCAGAAGATATTTCTGCAGGCATCAAAATATAGTAAACAGAAAGTGCTAGCGCAATATGTGGAAGTGAAACATCGACAACTGTGTAGCCGAGAGATTTAAATTTCTCTACTGACGCTTTAAAATTTTCTTTAACACTGTTCTCAATTCCTTTTTCCTCCAAAAGAACCCATGGAACTCCAATAGTTAGTGATTTTTTTTCTACAGTGAGTGGATATACTCCTTCACCTATCGTTACACCATCATAAGGATCTGTACCTTTGATTGCATCGAAAAGTATTTCTGTATCTGTAACCGTTTTTGTAATCGGTCCAATAGTATTTAAAGACGCGGCCATAGCCATGAGTCCGTGACGTGAAATTGATCCGTAGGTTGGCTTGAAGCCAACTACTCCACAAAAAGACGCGGGTTGTCGAACAGAGCCTCCTGTGTCAGAACCAAGAGAGCCTAGGGTTAAGTTTGCTGCCACTGCAGCTGCAGAGCCACCTGAAGAACCACCTGATACACGAGTAGGGTCAATTGGATTTCTGGTCACACCGTACGCTGAGTTTTCAGTCGAGCCTCCCATCGCAAACTCGTCCATGTTTACTCGTCCTAAAAAGACAGCACCTTGCGCCTTTAGCTTAGCAATAGCGGTTGCATCATATGGAGCAACATATCCTTCCAAAATTTTAGATGCTGCAGAGGCTCGTTTACCTTTTATAACAATATTGTCTTTGATAGCGAGCGGAATACCGAGAAGCGGTGTTGACTCTCCTCTCTGTATTTTTTTATCAGCTTCTTCTGCCTGGGCGAGTACATCGTCGTACACCTCCAAGTACACATTGAGATCTGTGTTTTTCTTTTTTATTTCTTCAAGATATGCTGAGGCAAGTTCGACTGCAGTAAATTCTTTTGAGTCCAAACTTTTGCGAGCTTTTGAAATTGTAAGGTTTTTAAGATCCATTGTATTTATTCGTATCTATTCGTAAGTATTCAATTCGTATATTAATTAAGGATTTTTTTAACTGCTACATAGATACCATCTCTTTCCGGAGAAAGCGCAAGCAAGTCTTCTGTATACTCACCAGATACATGTCGCACTTCGTCTTCTCTCATAACATTACGAAGCGTAGGGAGACCCTGAGCAACACTTTCGGAAACCGAAGTGACTTGGCCAACATACGCCAAAATAGACTCAATACTTGAAGCAAGTGAATCTTTTTCTGAATCACTAACCTCAATACGTGCCAGTAGCGCAAGCTTTTCTATATCTTTTTTCTCAATCATGTCACTATACTAGCACTTTTTTTAATATTCGTCAGATTTTAAAGAAGGGCTCTAAACTCTGTTTCTGAGAGGATTTCAACCTCAAGTTCTTGAGCTTTATCAAGCTTAGACCCAGCAGATTCCCCTGCAACCACATAATCAGTCTCTTTTGAAACAGACGAAGAGACTTCCCCACCCAGTGCACGGATTTTTTCTTTTACTTCATCACGAGACATAGTTTGAAGTGTACCTGTGAGAACAAAAGTTTTTCCACTCAATTTTTGCGATGTATTTGTCTTTAGCTCTTCGATTGAAATGTATGTGAGTAGATCATCTACAAGTTTGGTGTTTTTAACATCTTTAAAAAATTCTACAATTGACATAGCAACAATCGGTCCCACTCCATTAATCGCAAGTAAATCTTCTTCTGTCGCACTCCTAACTACCTGTATTGTTTGAAAGTGTCCCGCAATATCGTGAGCGGTTTCTTCCCCCACTTGTGGAATAGAAAGTGAGATAAGAAAACGAGGAAGGGTGGTGTGTTTTGCTTTTTCAATCGATGCAAGCAGATTTTCTGCAGACTTTTCTGCAAAACGTGGAAGTGCAACCAAGTCACCTTTTTCAAGTGTAAAAATATCTGCATACTCTCCAATAAGCTCATGCTCGAGCAACAGGTCAATGATCTTTGGACCCATGTCTTCTATATTAAGTGCACCTTTGGATGCAAAATAGTAGAGCTTGCGTTTGTGTTGTTCAAAAGAGTCCTTAAATACACACCTCCATGCAGCCTGTCCAGGTATCCGCTCGATAGAGCCATCCCCGCCACAGAGGCCTACGTGCGTAGGCCACACAAACCTTTTTTCTTTTCCTGTTCGCAGTTCCACAAGAACCTGAACAATGTCAGGTATCACATCCCCTGCTTTCTGAATAATCACGGTATCTCCAATCCGCACATCAAGCCTTTTGATTTCATCTTCATTGTGAAGTGTTGCTCGCGAAACAGTAGAGCCTGCCGCAGAGACAGGTCGCAAATGGGCCACAGGCGTGACCACACCAGTGCGCCCAATCTGGAAAACAATATCTTCAACAATAGTTGTCACCTGTTCTGCAGGGAATTTAAATGCAATGGCAAAACGAGGAGCTTTTCCTGTATAACCCAATGCATCCTGATATTCTTTTTCATTCACTTTCACCACCACTCCATCGAGCTGGTATTTCTCTTTCGTATTTTTCTTTTGCCACACTTTCCAAAATTTAATCACCTCTTCAATTGTTTTACATTCTTCTTTATGTTCGTTTACTTTAAATCCAAGCTCCTGTAAAAGCTCAAGCTCTTTGAATTGTGTATCAGGCACTTCGGTATCAAACGCCACCAGGTCGTAGATAAATGTCTCAAGTTTTCTTTCTGCCACAACACGAGGATCAAGCTGACGGAGAGTTCCTGCAGCCACATTTCTCGGGTTTGCATACAAAGCCTCACCTTTTTTCTCTTTTTCTTTGTTTAAAATATCGAATTGTTTTTTAGAAAGCCATACTTCTCCTTCGACTATACAGTTCACTTTCTGTCTTAACGAAAGTGGTACCGACTCTATAGTCTTTACATTCAAGGTCACATCTTCTCCTACCACACCGTTTCCTCGAGTAGCAGCGCTGTACAATACTCCGTTTTGATACTCGAGCACAATCTTTAATCCGTCAATCTTGAGCTCGCAGACATAAGAAGGCTCTACTTTTTTCCCGAAAGCTTTCTCGAGAAACCTTTTTGTTCGAAGATCAAATTCTCGTATATCATCTTCTGTAAAGGCATCGTTGAAAGACCACTGAGCGACTTTGTGCTCAATTTTCTTAAACTCATCGAGTGGCGCACCTGCTACGCGCTGTGTCGGAGAATCAGGTGTAACAAGCTCCGGGAACTCTTTTTCTATTTTAACCAACTCATCCTTAAGCGAATCCAGAGCGCTTTCAGAAATTTCTGAAATATCTTTTACATGATACAAATAGCGATGATGATTAATCATCTCTCTCAGTTTCTCCAGTCGTTCAATTATTTCTTTCGGTATTACTTTTGTATTCAATGGAAATCTATTAGTAAGTAATGCGAATGGCACGTTCTAATCGATCAACTCCCGCACAACTACTATACCCCCTCGACTCTATCATTGTGGTATTGTCTGCATTTTTAGTTACATACACAATAGCACAACTCGAATTGACTGGCACCTGAAAAACACTTGTGCGGTTCCCTGCACCTCCTCCACCAACTCGACTTGGCTGACCAAGAACAGTCTGACTACCTGTAGTCACCGTAGCACCACCACAGGTTACGCTTCCTGAAGAATTACTAATATCGAAAGCACTTATTGTAGGATTATTAGGGTTTTTTATATCCCAAAACATTGCACATTCAATACCACTATCTGCAACATAAAAAGTAGTGTGCGAGTCAGCACTATTTACCGTAAGAAGAAGTTGTTTAATAGAAAGGTTTGCAGTTCCATACGCAATCAAAACCAATATTCCTGTAAGAATAATTGCCGTGAAAAGTGCGTATCCTTTTTTAAACGATTTTTTTTTCATAATAGTTTCTATTCAGTCCAGTTTCTCAGGGTTACCGACTGAACATGGTCTTTTGAAATACCTTGAGCTGTCCAGGAAACTTGTACTCTCACCACAGCTTCCGTTGCATTTGTCATTGTAATAGAGACGGAACGCTTAAATTGAGTCGCTGTACCAGTTACATATTCGTACACACCAGCTGATGCATTATACAAAAGAACAGGACATGAAGCAGCGTCTGAACTACACTCATAGACTCTATTTCCTGGTACATCAATATGACAAAACTTACCAGGAAAACATGGATCTCCTCCAGCACCCGCGAATCCAGAAAGCCATCCGTAGGTACCTCCACTACCGAGCGCACTCACATGCCTGATTGCATTTGAGTCTCGAAAATTTCTGATAAACTCAAGCGCTTCGTCGGCAAGGTAATAGGCAATCACCTGGTCTTCTGCAAAGTTTGTAGACTTGAGAGAATTTTGTACTGCGGTAAAAGTCGCAAGAATAGAAATCGATAAAATAGAAATAGCCACAAGTACTTCTACTAATGTAAATCCTGTTTTTTTAAAATTGTATTTAAGAAAGTTCATATTATATATCTAGCTTACGCTGAGAAACCAAGGTCTCTAAGTTAAAAACTGATCTTGTAGACGTTTTGCTACCTACTGTACCTGAAATACTGATCAGCACCCGTGGTTGAGTAAGGTCAGGCCAAACTGCAGAACCAAATACATAAAAAGTTACTCGTGTAATACTTACCTCAGAAGATGTAATAGCATTTGCCGTAGCATTGTTGACCGCTTTCATGACTCGTCCATTAAGAAGACTGTAAACAACAAGCTGTCCACTTGAATCTCTTACACTAAAAGAAGTGCTGCCAGAAGGACAATCGTTTGCAGGCGGTGGGTTTGAAGCACTCGTACCACAAGAAAAGTTTGTTCCGAAACGGATGGTGCGCGAAACAGAGTCGAGAGCAAAGTTAAGATTGTCCATCGCTATCTTTTTTGTCTGCGACTTTTTATTGGCATCAAAAATACTTAAAATTGATCCCATGCTGACGGTCATTATGACAATAAATACCGACAAAGAGACCATGATTTCAATAAGAGTAAAGCCTTTTTGATTTTTGTTTTTTTTAAACATCATGGAATAGTATTTTGCACTGTTATTTGACCAGACACTGCATCAGTAACCACATATATAAATGTCCCCCGTTGACTCACCAGCTCTACATAAAGACCCTTCCATGCGCCAAACAACTGAGCATTATTTGTATCAAATGACCTCACGAGTGGCTCAGGGTTTGGCCTTACATACGTCAACGTAATAGATCTAAAACCTGTATTAAAACACGTAAGCGAATTTCCAAAATCTGTTGCGCACAAGCGATTTATTCGAATCCCTGCACGTAACGGTATCTTTTCTTTACACTCATCGTTGCCAGCACAATCCCAAGAGCCGTTAAATGCTCGGTTGTTGTTTGTATCTGAGTATATAAAAATATTGGATGGATTTAATAAATCAAACCACATTCCATACGGTGCATTAAACTGACCTGGGCTCGACTCTTTGACAGACACTCCAAAATTTTGTGCTTGGCGCATAGCAATCGAAACATCTGCAGCAGCAGATTTAAGAGCGATACTGTCGTTAAATTTTCTAGTATCAAAAACCACAATGAGCATAATGACACTGATAATACCTGCCACCACAACCAGCTCAATAAGTGTGAACCCCTCTTTATGCTGTCTAAAAAATTTAACCATTGAGCAAGTCTGTTAGCCCGAGAATGTCGAGATGTGTAAACAAAACAACGAGTGTACCGATAATTAAAAAAGGGGCAAAAGGTATTTCTGACTTTAAATTCATTTTTGTTTGACCCCACATAAACTTTTGAAGAACAAGCAAGAGTATACTTACCGCTGCTCCGATCCAAAAACCAAGCATAATAGCCGAGAGACCAAGAGGTAAACCAAGTAAGGCTCCAATGCCAAACGCAAGCTTTGCATCACCAAACCCAATCCACATTCCCTTTGACACAAGCCAGAGAAGTGCAAATGGTGTAAAAAGTAAGAGTGGTGCAAGAAGATTTAAAGTATGTCCCATGTTCAACGGTAAACCAAAAAAATAAGTAAATAAGAGAAGTTTTGCTGTGGCAAGAGCAATAAAGGTATATACGAGACCGTCAGGGATAATCTTGTGTCTCATATCATAGACTGCGATAGCGAGCAGGAGTGAGACTACGACAGCATAATACACAGCAAGAATACACGAGTATGAAAGACCATTTTCAAATACTGAAAACACAGGATACAAACACACCTGTCTCCACGCCACAGCAACAAACAAAAGCGAAGTGAGTGCTTCGACTACCGGGTACTGGAGAGAGATCTTTGTTTGGCATGAGCGACATCTACCTTTTTGTATAACAAAACTTACTACAGGTATAAGCTCGTACCACACAAGCTTTTTCCCACAAACAAAACACTGAGAGCGACCTTTGGCAAAAGAGAGACCTGTGTTGTATCGATAAATAACAACGTTCAAAAAACTTCCTACCAATAAACCAAGAATAGCTACAGCAAGAAAAAATAAGATCATCATATTGCTTTTATTATACAACTGAACAAGAAAAATATATATGCCTATTGTGTACAAGAAAAATAAGCACAAAAGAAACTAAAGAAAAAATACTATATACATGCGGTACCTGTTGTACCAAGAGTTGTCACGTTAGCTGCTGTTTGACCCTTTGACGCACCTGTTGAGTCAACACACCATGTAGTGAATGTACCTTCTGCTGATCTCAAAACTGAATACGCTGCCCATGCGCCTGCTGCCACATTACAGTCGTTCGTAGCTGCACCTGCTGTACCACCACCCGCAGTAGCTGCTGCTGCCATTGCAGCAACAACTTGTGGATTTGCACAAACAGAGTTTGGGCTAAGGTAGCTACCGTTATTGTCATCATACACAATTTCAGTTTGTGCACGCAAATTATTCAAGTTTGATTTAACTGCAGCATTTGCACCCTTTGCTCGTGCTGTGTTGAGAGAAGCAAGCACAACAGAAGAAAGAATACCGATGATAGCAATCACAACCAACAATTCAATCAATGTAAAACCTTTTTTAAACTTAAACATATATATATGTATTAACGATTATTCAAATACTTTTATTAATAATACTCCGTACCCAATACTCTCTTTATTGGATACCCGTTTTATAAAAAACGAATATTTATATTATACGTGAGCTTGCATATGAAGATATACCTCACCTGTGGATAACCTTATGGTAGGGGTTAGAAATTAGGAAACTAAAGAAAAAATACTATATACATGCGGTACCTGTTGTACCAAGAGTTGTCACGTTAGCTGCTGTTTGACCCTTTGACGCACCTGTTGAGTCAACACACCATGTAGTGAATGTACCTTCTGCTGATCTCAAAACTGAGTACGATGCCCATGCAGTTGTACTTACATTACAGTCGTTCGTAGCTGTACCTGCTGTACCACCACCCGCAGTAGCTGCAGCTGCCATTGCAGCAATAACCTGAGTGTTTGCACATACGTTTGTATATACACCGTTATCATTATCATACACAAGCTGAGCTTGTGCACGTGTATTATTCAAGTTTGATTTAACTGCAGCATTTGCACCCTTTGCTCGTGCTGTGTTGAGAGAAGCAAGGACGACAGAAGAGAGCAGACCGATGATAGCAATCACAACCAACAATTCAATCAATGTAAAACCTTTTTTAACCATATGCATGTATTAACTATTAGTGAATATTCATATTATACGTGAGCTTCTGTATCAACACAGTCATCACCTGTGGATAACCCTAGGGTAGAAGCTAGAGATTAGAAGTAAGAACACAGAGAGCTTTCAAATTTGGACAAGGTCGCGTATAGAATTTAAAAATAGTTTAAGCCAGCCTGAGTGCGCTGGTGAGAACTATTTTTAAATTTTAGACGATGAGATTGTTCATAATTTGGAAGCTTTCTTAGCCGGCGGAAGCGATGTTGTAAATAGGCATAAGAACCGAAGCCAGCAAAACCCCCACCCCAAGCCCCAGAGAAACGATCATAATCGGTTCAATGAGTCCTACAAGGGTATCTACTGCATTAGTAACCTCTCTTTGATAGAACTTTGCGAGTGTTTTCAAAATATTTCCAAGCTCCCCTGTCTCCTCACCCACTTTTATCATCTGCACCATTATTCCTGGTATTTGTTGGTCATATTGAGCAAATGAGTTTGAAAGTGACATACCGCCCTTTACAGCATTTAATGAGCTGTCGAGTACATTTTTATATATTTCATTATCCACCACAGACGAGGTGATCTCAAGTGCTCGAAGCATTGGGATACCTGAAAGGATCATCGTGTTCATATTGTCAGCAATACGAGAAAGGTAGAGCTTTCTATACAAATCTCCTAGATAAGGTAATTCGAGTTTTAACTGACCTAAATATCGAGCACCCTCAGATGTTTGTGAGTATTTATAAACACCAAAAAGAAATATGGCAACGCCTATCCCAAGAAAGATACCGTAATGTACAAAAAAGTCAGAAAACGCGAGGACAATCTTTGTGTAAAATGGAACTTCTTGACCAGAGTCTTTGATCATCGTACCTATTTTCGGAATAATAACGGTAAGCATCAGGATCATAACTCCAAAAAAGGTTGCGATAACAAAGATAGGATAGACCAATGCATTTTTTGCTTTTGCGGTGACTTCGTATGTACGGTCTAGGTAGTCCGCCAAATAGTTAAATGTTTCGTCGAGTTTTCCTGACTCTTCTCCCGCTCGCACCATGTTGACATAAAAGTCACTAAATATTTTTGGGTGTTTTCCTAAAGACGCTGAGATACTCAGGCCTCCCTGTAGATCATCTGATACTTGCGCAAGTGTTTTACGCAACAGAACACTCTCCACTTGCCCACCAATCAATCGAAAAATTCTTAATGCTGAAACCTGAGCATCAAAAAGAGTTGCCATTTGGCGCGAGAGAACAACAATATCTTTATTTGAGACTCCTGAAAAAAAATTGAACTCAAAACTCAAAATATCTTTTTTATCCTCAACTGGTTTAATAAATGAAATAATGAGACCCTGTTTTTGAAGTGCAGAAATAGCGCTATCGATTGTTATCGTGTCGATAGTACCTTCTTTTACACCTCCTTCTTGATTTAATGCTTTATATGTATATAACATGGTATTTTACAAAAGACGCTCCAAACCTTTTGAATTCTGAGAGAACATGTATGCGTTTTCTACCGTAATCTCACCAGCTTTCACAAGTTCAGAAAGAGTCCTGTTAAGGTCAATCATTCCGAGCTCTGAACCTGTTTCGATAACTGAATTTAATTCATGAACTCTGTTTTCTCGAATCAAGTTTGCAACTGCCGCGTTGTTGATCAAAAGCTCGTATGCAGGAACCATGCCTCCTGAAATTCGCGGAATGAGTCGTTGAGAGAATATGCCAATCAAAGATGCAGATAACTGCACGCGAATCTGACTTTGCTGTTCAGCAACAAATGAGTCTACGATACGAGCAACTGTCTGAGATGCAGTGTTGGTATGAAGTGTTGAAAAAACCAAATGCCCTGTTTCTGCCGCAGTCACTGCTGTTGCGATAGTCTCTGGCTCTCTCATTTCCCCAATCATCAAGACGTCGATATCTTGACGAAATACACCACGAAGTGCCGTATGGAAGTCAGGTGTATCTTCTCGAATTTCACGTTGTTCGACAAGTGATTTATCTGATTCAAAAATATACTCAATAGGGTCTTCGATTGTGATAATGTGTTCAAGACGATGTGTATTGATGTGGTTTATCATGGCTGCCAAGGTAGTACTCTTACCTTGACCGGTAGGACCCACCACTAGAAAAAAGCCTTGTTGTTTATTTACAAAGGATTCAAGAATTGGAGGAAGATTTAATTCTTCCATGGTACGGATCTTTTTTGGGATCAGACGGAGTGCAACACTAATTTTTCCAAGCTGAAAATAAGCATTACCTCGAAGACGTATGATACCTCTATGGTCATAAGCAAAATCAACTTCTTTCTGATCTACAAATTGTTCTTTTTGTTTTTGAGAAAGGAGCGTGTCGAGTATCCCTTTTAAGTCTTGTCTCGATAGCACCTTATACCTTACAAGTGGAATAAGCGAGCTTGCAACACGCATGATCGGCAACTTATCTTCAGACAAATGCAGATCGGAAGCTTCTTGTTCGATCAAATTATCTATCAGGTCAGTGATTATTTGTTTATGTTCCATGGTTATATTTTTTTACGTTTTTTATGTATATCAAGCACTTTAGCCACCACCTCCGAAGGTATGGTCATAGCTTTTACAATAAACCCGTCAATACCAAATTTCTCTGCTTTTTCTTCATCATCTGCCTGATTGGTAAGCATTACCACAGTGGCTTCTGCTGCCAGCTTTTCAGCACGCATAATCTCGAGCAATGCAATGCCGTCCATGGTTGGCATAATAATATCGAGCAAAATAATATCGGCTTTATAGCCTTCACGGAGTTTTTGTAATGCAATACTGCTTCCAGGAGCAACGTCAACATGTAGACCGCTTTTTTGAAATTTAACTGAATACATATCGAGCAAAAAACGATCGTCATCAACAAGGAGAATTTTTATTTGTGAAGAATCTTCAGTCATATGTTTGTATAAGTATACTATAGAGTGTTCACCTCTTCAAAAGGAATTTCTCGATTCATTGCTTTTAGTATTGCATCTTCTTTCATTGTAAGCATTCCTTTTTTTCGAGCAACACGAGTAATATCGATCTCGGTTGGGCTTTTCAAAATAATACTCTCAATCTCTTTATCCATTTCGAGTACCTCCATCACTGCTCGACGCCCTCGCACTCCGTTTGGACATTCTGAAGTAGGTAATATTTCATATACCTCCTTCGTAAAACCTAAGGTATTTTTAAACTCGAGAGGCAAATCTTCAAACTGTTTATCCACCATAATTTGAATACTTCCTTCGACAGGTATTGGTTTACCCGAATTCGGGCAAAGCACAGAAACAAGGCACTGAGCAATAGCCAAGATAAGTGTTGGAGCAATCAAATAAGGATCAACACCCATGTCTATAAGACGTGGGATCACACCAACCGCTGAGTTGGTGTGGATGGTTGAGAGCACAAGGTGTCCTGTAAGTGCGGCCTGGATAGCAAGCTGTGCTGTTTCTTTATCTCGAATCTCCCCCACCATGATCACATCTGGATCCTGACGGAGTGTTGTACGAAGTCCTGATGCAAAGGTGTAGTCGATTTCCGGACGTACTTGAGACTGCGACATACCCTCAATATTATATTCAATCGGATCCTCGAGTGAGAGTACATTTTGATGTTCCATATCCAACTCAGTGATCATGGAATACAATGTTGAAGTTTTTCCAGACCCTGTTGGACCTGAGATCAAAATAAGCCCGTATGGTTTTTTAAGTGCCTTACGGATCAGTTCGATATTACGAAGACTCAAGCCCAAATCATCGAGTTTTTTTACTCCTTTTTCTTGGTCAAGCAAACGCATCACAACTTTTTCTCCAAAATAGGTTGGGAATGTGGATACACGGAAATCGATCTTTCTACCTTCGATACGTGCACTAAAACGACCGTCTTGAGGTTTTCGTTTTTCGTCGAGACGCATATTGCATAATATTTTTATACGAGCAACAACAGCAGAGTGCACCTTAAAAGGAAGTACGAGGCTTGTCATAAGAACACCATCAACTCGAAATCGTATCTTTACAGTCTCTCTTTGAGGTTCAATATGTACGTCAGATGCACTTCCATCTGTCGCGTATCGTAAAATAGTAGCTACAATCTTAGTAACCGGAGCATCTTCACTGATCTTTTCATTTTCAACCCCCTCAGATTCTCCCCCTTCTTTTTTTGAAGAATTTTTATCTGCCGTATCCGCCTCTATTTTTAGCTCAGTCTCGAGCTCATCGAGCGCTTTGTTTACTTCTCCAGAGAGTCCTTTGTACGAAGCGATCACTCTATCAAAATCTTCTTTCGATATAAGAAAGATTTTAAAAGGCATATTTATTTTTGATGCAATAAAATTTAATGCATCACGCCCTTCTACATTGTCTGGGTCAGTAATACCAACTTCAAGAACTCCATCTGCTATAGCAATCGGAACAAAGCTGTAATGTCGGGCTGAATCTTCTGGCACATACTCAAGTACACTTCGAGGAATTTCAATACCATCAAGAGAACGAGTAGGCATTTCCAAATACTCCCCTTTTGCCTGCAAAATAGATGACGCGGGTATTCCTCTATTCAACAAAGCCTGTTCAATAGGGATATTTTTTTCGTTCGCCTCTTTTACAATGAGAGCAACCTCATCTTTTTGTATAAGATTTTTTTCAATTAAGATTTGAAGTATATCATCCATAGGTGTATGTACTAACGACTCACCGTAGTAGTAGCAACTGGGATTTTGGGAGCATTTGAGCCACTCGATCCAAGGCTCACACCAAAGAGATCTGCTCTTCCTGGTACGTCAGATGGAAGCGGGATCGAGTAATCAACAAGTGTTGTCCACGCAGTCGACGTAAACAAATCCCCGTCTATACGCGCTTGCTGCATTTGATTCAACAAAACCAAAATATCTTTGGTGATTGTATCTTCCGTAGCAGTATCTACAGAGAAATCATTATTCTTTGGCATCAAGACACCTCCAAATTGATATGCTAAAAAAGCAATAAAGGAGATAGCGAGTAATATGACTAATTTTTTGTTATGTTTTAAAGATTCCATGGTATTAATTCATCCAATATGTATCGAGAGTTATTTCATACCCCAAAGATCCCGTGCTCGCTTCTTTAGAGTTTGACTTCTTTTCAGTAGTCACACTTACTTTTTGGATACCTAACAACTGAAGACTTTTTTCAATATCTGAAAGAAAAGCGTAGAAATTCTTATACTGACCCTCGACAGAAAATTTGAGTTTCACTACTTTATACGGAGTGGCTGGTGCAGGTGCTTCTATTGCACCACCTGTCTCCTTGAATGAATCTGCGCTTATCGACACATCTCGAACAGGCATTCCGTATTTTAAACCTAGACTATTGAGATCGGCGACGAGCTTGATTGGATCATAACGCGCAGGAATAACTTTGTTTATTTTCTCACTTTCTGTTGGTGAGATAGCGTTGTACCGTACAGTCAGTTCTTCTCTGATTTTCTTCAGTTCTTGTGCTTGCCCTAACGCAAGATTGAGCTCGGTCTGTTTACTTTTCAAGGACTGTGTCTTCTTCCATTCTGGAAAAGAATAAAAGTAGAGCATTCCTGCTGCAAATATAATAAGAATAAAAGGGATGAGATTTTTCATAAAATTATTGGGTAGTGCTTGTCATAGAGACTGTCTGAAGTTTCTTGCTGTACACCAGAAACTCTGCATCGACATCTGCAGTAAATACAGTCTCTACGGCGCCAGAATCCAAAAGATCAATGCCATCGAAAGTTACATTTTTTAAATATTTGAGTTCTGAAAATATTTTTAACTGTTGTGCAAGTGATGCATAACTCTGTGCCTCTACATCGATAGACACCGACACACTCGCTTTTGAACCTCGGCTAAATTCAAATGAAGTAAGTCTTACTGTAGGAAGTGTCTGTTCTTCAAGGAGCTTAAAAAGCGGTGACACAACAGTGTGACTATCAAGCAACATTTGAATTGATTTGATTTGATTTGATGCAAGAATAATTTTTTTGTTTTCAGGAGAATCAAATGCTCCTCTTGCTTCCACCAACGCTTGCTTGGCGGTATTGAGTTGGGTTTTCAAATAATAACCGTAACCAAAAACTAATCCGGAAACAAGGAGTGCGAGTATAAAAAAGACTGTGCCGATTGTACCTACAATACTAAAAGAATTGGTCTTCGCAAAAGACGCTGAATTTGCGCTTGCAATCGGTGACTTGGGTATGAAAGATGTTTGAAACTTTGGTTCCATGAGCTCCCCATATTATAGAACACAAAGCAAACGAAACAAAGAAAAAAGGTGGATTACTCTCCTATTTGATACTTATTAGGCGCAAGAGATGCCAAGACTAAGCCTGTTCCTCGAGTCGACGTAAAGCAAGGCCGAGAGCTACTGCAAACTGAGGACCGGTCTGTTTGAGTATTTCATCAAGAAAAGCTGGTGTAACAACCTTTGAAAAAGGGTCTCCTCCATAAACCTCAGTCTGAAAATTCTTCTGCGCAAGAGCCTCAATACCCTTAAGCGAAGACCCTCCTCCAACAAGCAATACCTTGCTTACATTTTTATTATACTTTTTCTCATATGCCAAAATAATTCTATTTGCTTCTATAAAAAGAAAGTCGAGTGTCAATATAATAATTTTTGAAACATTTACTCCATCAGGCGTGGTGTCAGTGAGACCAAAATGCCGCTTCATAACTTCAGCTTTATCCACTTCTATTCCAAAAGATTTTGAAATTGCAGATGTGATATTTTGAGAACCTCTATTGATCGTATGTGATACACGCAAAATACCGCGCTCAACAATGAAAAGCTTGGTTGTGGCTGCCCCCATATCAAAGATCATCATTGGTGCAGTGGTCTGATCTAACACAGCTCTCATGGTACTAAAAATCTCTATTTCAAAAAAAGAGGTAATGAGTTGGTTTTTTGCGGCAATATTTCCAAACCGACTCAATGTTTCGTTATGTATTGCAACAAGTAACACATCTTGGGTTTGCATCTTCCCTGTAGGTGCTACTGTAGGGGCTGCCGCTTGTACTGAAGCGTCTTCAGGCAAAGGATCTAGTTTAAATGTATCGCGTGGAATAACAGACCAGTCGAGAGACACTTCTGAAATAGGTACCGGTATGTACTTACGTGCCTCGATCGGTATCATTGTTGCAAGTTCTTTAGGTGGCACGACAGGCATTTCAACCACAGTCATCAAACTCGACGAATACGGGATTGCTATCCCCGCAAGACGTGTGGTGACATTTACTTCTTTTTCTTTAAGAAGATCGCTTAATGCTTGAGTGATCTTTTCCTCAGGAAGACTTGTGGCTTGACCGACTGACACTCCTGCATACGGCCCAAGCGAAAGTTCACCATATGTTTCAAGGATGGCCTGTGCACCCTTCTTCTTTAACTGAACAACTTTTATAGAAGAAGAACCGATATCGATGCCGATAACACTCAGTGTTTCTTTTCCAAACAAATTAGATAAAAAGGATGTCATAAGAGTATTATTGTATCATATATTATTATACACCATGAGTAATTTCGTCAAAAATATTATCTCTACCTTCATCGACTGGATGTTTCCTCCACGTCAGAGCCAGCATGTAACCAGAGTACTCAGTCAAGAAGATATTTTATCATTCCCACAAGCAAAACCTATCGACCAATCAACCTACGCTCTTTTTGCATATAAAGACATTCGGGTGAGTTCACTTATTTGGGAAATTAAATATCATAAAAATATTTCTCTCATCAATCTCGTGGTCCCCCTTCTTGCAGATGTGATTATTGAAGAATATGCTGATAAAAATTTATTTGAAAACTGGAAAAACTATTTTCTTGTCCCTGTGCCGAGTAGTAAAAAACGAATTCAAAAACGTGGATACTCTCACACAGAAGAGATCGCACAAAGACTTACCGTGCTTCTCCCCTCTACTATTACATACATACCGCATGCATTGAGAAAAACTGTCGATACTCCTGAGCAAAACAAACTCAAAAATAGATCCTTGCGACTCACAAACCTACATCACACACAAGAAGTAACTATGGATTTTCCACCTGAAAGTTCTGTAATTTTGATCGACGATGTGACCACCACAGGGGCGACCTTAGATGAATCAAGACGAGCACTGAAAGAAGCGGGGGTGAAAAATATTATTGCATTTACCATAGCTCACTGATGTGGTAAAGTCTTAAGGTTCACTTAAAAGGAGATGTCGAATAGTGGCTGATTTCGCATCTTTGCTAAAGATGTAAGCCTGAAAGGGCTTCGAGGGTTCGAATCCCTCCATCTCCGCCT